>NZ_DASRXP010000016.1:0-22065 GCF_035687465.1 Kribbella sp. | reverse complement strand
GAGCGAGGTCGTCAGTCTTGGTGGTCTCGAGATCGACCCGCGGAGCCGCGAGGTCACGGTCGACGGCGTACCGGTCGAGCTGACCCGCAAGGAGTTCGACCTGCTGCTGGTGTTGTCGCGCCGGGCCGGCGCGGTGGTCAGCAAACGGGAATTGCTCGCCGACGTGTGGGGCCTGCCGTGGGGCGGCGGCGATCGCACAGTCGACGTCCACCTCTCCTGGTTGCGCCGCAAACTCGGCGAGACCGCCGCCGAACCCCGCTTCCTCCACAGCGTCCGCGGCGTAGGCATCAAACTCGCCCCAGCCAACCCAGCAGCTCAGCCCGGGCCGGCCGTTCAGCCCGGACCAGCGGCTCAGCCCGGGCCGGCGGCTCAGCCCGGGCCGGCGGTTCAGCCCGGGCCGGCGGTTCAGCCCGGACCAGCGGCTCAGCCAGGGTCAGCGGTTCCGCCCGGCCCAGCGGCGCAGCCGGAGGCGGCGCGGCCGGCGTCAGGGGCGCAGCCGTGACCACGGGCTCGGCCGCCGGGGGCACGAGCATGCGGCGCCGGATGCTGCTGTTGTCCGTGGGGATGACCACTCTGGTTGTGCTCGCGTTCGCGGTGCCGCTGACGCTGCTGCTCCGGCAGGCCGCGCTGAACGACGCCATGGACAAGGCTCGCCTCCGCGCCGAGAACGTCGCGTACTACGTCGGCGACCGCTACCACACCGACGCCGAGATCCAGGCGTACATCGACAGCGTCGGCAGCGACGGCCCGGGCAGGATCTCGGTGAAGTTCACCGACGGCAGGACGGTCGGCGATCCGCCGCCCGGCGGCGTCACCGAGCCGAAGCCGGTCCCCACCGGGATCGACGACAAGAGCGAGGACGGCGACCACGACGGTCCGCCCAAGGTCTCGGACGCATCGTTCCGCAGCGTCGGCGGCGGGAAGGCGGCTGAGGTCGACGTCGACACCAAGGCGGGGCCGGCCTCCGTCTGTCTCTTCCTCACCGGCGGTGAACTGTACGACGGCCTGGTATCGCGCCTGGCGATCCTGGCCGCCGGCAGCGTCCTGGTTCTCCTGCTCAGCATCCTCGGCGCGGAACTGGTCTCCCGCCGACTCGCCCGCCCACTGGAAGAAACAGCCCGTACCGCGGAGCGCCTGGCCAAGGGTGATACCGAAGCGCGCGCCCCGACGAGTGGTCCCGCGGAGGTGGCGAAAGTAGGTGCCGCACTCAACGGTCTCGCGGATCGCATCGACGAGGTGATCGCGGTCGAACGCGAGGCGGTCGCCGACCTCTCCCACCAACTCCGAACCCCGCTGACCGCATTACGCCTGCAGGTCGAGGCACTGCCGGACCGCGATCGGGCGGAGGAACTCAACACCCAGGTGAACAGCCTCGAGCGCACCCTGACCGCGGTGATCAAGGCTGCTCGCCGGCCGCAACGCGAGGGCCGGGTACCGCGCTGCGACGCGGTCGAGGTGACTCGCCGTCGGGCCGCCTTCTGGGAACCGTTGTTCGAGGACCAGGGCCGGGAACTCATCCTCGACCTGCCGACCCCGCCGGCCGAGGTCCGGTCGTCGGCCGAGGATCTCGCGGCGGCACTGGATGCCCTGGTGGAGAACGTGGTCGCGCACACTCCCGACGGAACGCCGGCGCGGATCATCCTCACCAGGGAACAGGTCGGCGCCGGGACCGGAGTACGGATCGTGGTCGCCGACGAGGGGCCAGGGATCCCGCTGGGGGCCGGTGAACGCGGCCGCAGCGATCGCGGTTCGACCGGCCTCGGCCTGGACATCGCCCGCCGCTGCGCCGAGGCCGCCGGCGGCCGCCTCACCATCCACCCGAACCTCCCCACCGGCTCCTCCATCCACCTGACCCTCGCCGCCCCCGGCAGCTGACACCCGAGGTCATCGAACTGCTCGGCAAGCCAGGGAACGCGATCTTCACCACGCTGATGCCGGACGGTAGTCCGCAGGCAACCGTGGCCGGCGTGATGGTCGACGGTGACGAACTGGTCGCGCACACCGCGCCGCGAATGCAGCGGGTGAAGAACTTACGGGCCGACCCGCGCATCACCGTGCTCGTCGTCGACCCGGACGATTCGAAGCGCTACGTCGAGGTTCGGGGTATCGCTTCGCTGCGCGAGTGTTCCGGTGAGGACATCGGTGACATCTTCAGGAAGCAGGCGGAGAAGTACGGCTTGCCGGGAGGAGTGGGTAAGGTCCCGCCGGGGGTCACCGTGATCCAGGTCCGCATCAAGCCGATCAAGGTGAACTACAAGGTGTTCACGCCTGGGCGGATGGGGCCCCAGACAGGTCAACTGGGCAACGCGCGCCCTGATGCCGACGGCAACGGCGAACGGCCCGATGTCGTCCTTGACGGGACTGTGGTCAAGGATGGCGAAGATTACTGGATCGAGTTCAGCCGGAAGGTCGACCACGCGCCTGAGCGGGTGTGGGCCGCGCTGACTGAGCCACGTCGGCTGGTGATGTGGGAACATGCGGTCACCTACCTGCCTGCGCTGAAGCTGGGCGCAACGATCTCTGCCAACCTCAACTTCGAGGTGAACGCAGTTGCGCTGGGCAAGGTCACCGAACTCGAACCGTTGCGCACTTTCGGCTTCCGGTGGACGACGAACAATCCGATCTTGCCGCCGGAGTTCGGGTTGCGGTTCGAGCTCGGCGACGACCAGATTCTCCAGGTGCGTTCCGGACCCTTCTCCGTCGAGCATGGAATCGTGCCGCTGATGGCTTCGATGCACATCCATCTCGACCATTTCGAATCGGCTGTCACGGCCGCTGAGGCTGACCTGCCGTCCGAGCCCTGGCCCCGGCAGAGTGTGGTCACCCGATCGGGCCGCATGGCCGACATGGCGAGGGCGTACGGAAGGAAGGTTTCCCAAGAACACCCGCAACTACATGTCGTGCACGCCAGCCGCGACCACTTGCGGGCCTGATGACGCGACTCAACAGCTGCGACACAACCGAGGGCATGCCACTCCGACCGGCGGACTGGCGCCGAGCGTGTCGCGATCCAGCCGCGGCCCGGCCAGTCCGGAAGTCCATGTCGTTCCTCTAATAGGGCGTGCATTTCAGCCGTGGTTCTCGACGGGCGGCTGCCGTTGGTCGCAGCGGCAGCCGCCCGAGCGCCGGTTATCCGAGGAACTGCAGGAGGATCCTGGTGAGCTCGGCGGGGTGTTCTTGGTAGAGCCAGTGCCCGGAGTCCGGGATGACCACCCCCGTCACGTTGGTGGCGTACCCGCGGACCCAGGTGGCCTCACGGCTGCCCAGGTTGGCCGAGGCGCCGATGGCAAGGACCGGCATCCTGAGCTTGGTCTTCTGGTAGATGGCGTCGTTCTTGACGTCCTGCGGCAGGGTGGCGAACCACGCGATGCTTGCCCGCAAGTGTCCGGGTTGCGCGAGGAAGTGGGCGTAGATTTTCATGTCGCATGCTGTGACGGCGCCCTTGACCACCTCGCTCGTCGGCATGAAGCCGGTCACCCACTGCTGCTCCCGGCCGGCCATCAACGCCTCGGCCAGGCCGTCCTTCTCGGCGAACAGGCCGAACCACCACAGGCCGGGGCCGTTCGGAGTCAGCGAGGGAAAGGTGTAGATGGTCGGGTCCGGGATCGGGGCCTCGCTGAGCACGAGTTTCACGACGTCATCGCGATGGGCGGCGGCGTAGGGATAGGCGACCGTCGTGCCGATGTCGTGGCCGACGATCCTGATGTCGTGGCTGAGGCCGAGCTTGACCATGAGCGCGTAGATGTCGGCGGCCATGGCCTTCTTCGTATAGGCGGCGGCGGAGGCGGGAGCATCGCTCAGCCCGGCACCGGGCAGGTCGGGCGCGACGACCGTGTAGTGCCGGGCGAGCGCGGGCAGGATGTGGTCCCACGTGTACCAGGTCTGCGGGTAGCCGTGCAGCAGGAGCAGGGTAGGCCCGTGGCCGCCGCGCACGTAGTTGATGCCGATGCCGTTGACGTTGACTTTGCGCTCGACGAATCCGGACGGGGGTGCCGGGTTGAGTGCGCAGGCGCGCTGGGCCGCAACGGCAGCGTCGCCCGGGGCGGATCGGGCGTGAGCGGATCCGGTGTGGGCGGACGCCCCCGGTCCGGCCGTGATGAGCAGCCCGGCGATACCGGCGGCCGCCGCGATGACGATGACGAATGCACGCACGCTTATCAGGTGCGCGGCGCGGGCGAGTTTCATTGATCTGCCTTTCCGTGTTGGTGCCAGGTGACGACTGCATTGCTGGCTAGGGACGGTTGCGACGTTGCGAATGCGGGGGCTTCCCCTCGCTTGGGGCAGATGACTGGCGCGGCGCCATCCGTCGGGTGGTCTGCCATGGGGGATCTCCTGTCCTGACTGTGTTCGTCACGGTGACGGTTCCGGCACCGTGCTGGACATTTCCGTGCCACTCGCGGCTGCCGTTTCGTGAGGTCGGCGCAGGAACGCTTCTCTGTGGCTTCTCCTGGGCAATTGGCGTCAAAAGGCAGGACTGCGAGCAGTGCCGTGAATGATTCGGTGCTCAGCTTGTGGTGTTGCGTCCCAGGCGCACCGTTGTTGCGCAGACGATGGCGGCGATGACCAGGAGTACGCCGTTGACGATGAGCGCGGTGTGCAGTGCGGAGGACATGCTGGCGCCGCCCGCGATCCGGCTGGTGAGGATCACGCCGAGGACGGCGGGACCGAGGACGGCGCCGTACTGGCGCAGGGCGGTGTTGACGGCTGCCGCCATGCCGGCGAGGCGATGCGGGACGGCGTTGATCGCGGCGACCGCGACGGCGCTGAGCATGAATGCGTCGGCGACGCCGAGGATGGCGAGCCGCCACGCGGCGGCGCCGATCGAGGTGTCGGCTTGAATCCCGGTCAGCAGGAACATCGCCACCGCGCCCAGCCCGAGCCCGACGGCCAGGAGCGCGACCGGTGGCCAGCGGGTCAGCAGCCGTCCGACCAGCGGGTTCGCCACGGCGGTGACGCCGTTGATGAACAGCAGTCGCACACCGATGGCAAGTGGTGATAGGTGCTGCCCGGCACCGAAATAGAGGCTGAGCAGGAAGATTGTTCCGACGAGCGCGAAGAGAGCGATCAGTGCGGAGAAGCCGGCGGCGCTGAAGGCGGGCGACCGGAACAGGGACAGGTTCAACAGCGGTGAGCTCGAGCGTGCCTCGACACGCAGGAACGCGGCGAGCGCGACAGCGCCCACGGCCAACCCGATAACGGCCTGAGCCGAGCTCCAACCGGACTGGCCGCCCTCGATCACACCGAAGATGCTGGCGGCGATCGCGATCGTCGCGGTGATCTGGCCGGGCCAGTCCAGGTGGCGGCCGTCCGGCGCCTTTGATTCCGCTAGGCGCAATGCGGCGAGGACACCGGCGACGAGGGCGAGCCCCGCGTTGGGTACGAAGACCCAGCCCCATCCGGCGTACCGGAGGATGGTCCCCGAGATCAGCGGTCCGACGGCGATGCCGAGCACGAGTCCGGTCGCCCACAGCGCGACGTAGCGCGCACGGGCCCGCAGATCGGGTACCGCGTGGGCGATCAGCGCGAGCGTGGTCGGCAGCAGCAGACCGGCGCCGGCGCCAGTGACGGCCTGACCGGTCCACAGCAGATGAAGTGCGGACATGCCGCTCAGCGTGCCGGCGACCGCGGCGATCACCGTGCCGAGCACGGTCAGTGCCATGCCGATGAGATAGACGCGGCGGCGGCCATGAAGATCCCCGAAGACACCAGCCGAAAGAATCATCGCCGCCATCGGAAGGATGTAGCTGTCACTGATCCACTGGAGGTCAGCCGTCGATGCGCCGGTCGAGGCGCCGATCGTGGTCAGCGAATCGCTGACCGCCGTGATCGGCACATACGTCACGAACACCCCCAGAACGGCCAGCGTGATGGTCAACGCAACGGTCCGCGTGCTGGGAGCGCCAGCCTCTCCGCCTTGCCGCTGCGAGTGCGCGGGGGTGATTCGTCCCGCTCGACGTGCGTTCGTCGCCACAGTTAGATCCCTTCGCCTTCATTATCTGAACGTGAAGATAAATTTATCACGACGTTGAGATTCTTCAAGCTGGTATATTTGCGGGCATGGCCACAGCAAGCGCTCGACGCGACCGGGTCGACTCGATGCTGGCGTTCCTCGCCACGCTTGAGCCCGAGCGTGATGCCTCCGCGAAGGCGATCGCCTGGCGGCTGCGGCGGGCCGCCCGCAAGTTGGACACCGAGGTACGCCGGCGGCTAGCCCCGCTGGGCATGGAGCTCTGGGAGCTGGAGATCCTCAGTGGACTGCGCCGCGCGGGCGGCACGCTGACCGTCGGCGAACTGCTGGACGTGGCCCAGCTCACCTCCGGCGCGATCACCAACCGCGTCGGACGCCTCGAGCGCAACGGCTACGTACGACGCGACGTCGACCCCGCTGACCGCCGTCAGGTTCTCGTGACGCTCACCCCCAGTGGCCTCGAACGCCAGCACCAAGCGGTCGAGGCCAACGACGTCGCAGAACAGGAAGTCTTCGCCGCCATCGACCCCGCACTACAACGGCGGCTGTCCGGCGACCTGCGTGAACTGCTACTCGCCATCGAAGGACCAGACCCCCACGCCTGAAGCCCACGGGAGCGTCAAGGCCTGACAACGGGGCTGGCGCGGTCGTCTATCGCTTGGTCGCGAATGGGGTTCGCTTGTCCGGGGTGGTGGAGCGACGCCGCCACGAGCCGACGCCCGGCGTAACCGGGCAAGGCTGCTCAGCAGCCCGGCGGGCCTCGTGAGCAGGTTCCCGCGGATGTCCGGTCAAGGGTTCTGGCCCTGACCCGTACGACATAGCCAACCGAGACATGTTTGTCGCACTGGCCCAGCCGGACGATGGCTGGCTTTGTGACCCGGGGCGATTCAGTTGGCCTGGTGCGTGGGGAGGAATTGGCTGAGGTACTGGAAGATCTCGGCTTCGTCCGGGTCGGCGGCACGCAGGCCTACGTATCCGTCCGGTCGGATGATGAGCAGGGTGTCGCCGTTGATGCTGTAGTTCTGGTGGGTGTGGCCCTCGTTGTCGGTGAATTGGGTCCTGTTAGGTCCGGTAGTGGGTACTGCGGCCGGGAGGAGCGGGAACGACTTCAGGTGGTCGCGGAAGTGTTCGGCGAGAGCATCCGCGACCTTGAAGCTGCGTGGCCCGAAGGCGAGTGCACTCGTGTGGGGTCCGCGGAGCAGGTCGAAGAGTCGAACCGCACTCCCGTCCGGCCCTTGCAGCAGTGAGTCGGGCGCGCGGTCGCCTGCCTGAACCATCGTCTGCTCGCCTCGGCGGGAGCCGTTGAGCTCACTGACGGGGTAGTGCACGTTGAGCTGCAGGGTGTCGGAGCCCTGTCGGTCACCTGGTGCGACTCCCTTGATGCGTCCGGCGATGAGCTTGGAGGAGAGGTTCAGGACGTCGGCGGCGATCGGGAGTCGCTCCTGCTCGTAGGTGTCGAGCAATCCGGCGGGTGCGCCGCGAAGGACGTGCGCGATTTTCCAGCCGAGGTTGTAGGCATCCTGGATTCCGGTATTCATTCCGAGCCCACCTGCCGGCGAGTGGACGTGGGCGGAATCGCCGGCCAGAAACACCCGTCCTGTGCGGTATCGGTCCACCATCCGCACGTTGAAGCGCCAGATGGACTGCCATTCGACGCGGCGTACGCGGATGTCGGTGCGCCCGCTGCGTTCCTGGACCAGGGCCTGGATCTGTGCGAGCGGCAGCTCTCCCGCAGTGTCAGGTGCCACGCCGACCTGGAGCTGGAAGGTGTCGGTAGCCGCCAGCGGGCACAGTGCCAGCAGTTTTCCGTCGGCGCTGGGCCACCAGTGCCAGAAGTCACGGTCGAGGCCGCTCACCTCGACATCGGCGGTCAGCATCCGGACCGTCTCGTCGGTCTGCCCCAGAAACCCGATCTCCAGCAGCTTGCGTACGGTGCTGGACGCCCCGTCACAACCAATGGCATAAGAGAACGAGTCGCTCTCGGACCCGCTCGCGGTTTGCAGGGAGGCGTGCACGCCGTCGCTGTCCTGCTTCAGGCCGGCCAGTTCCGTCCCGTACTCGACCGTCCCACCCAGTTCGCCCAGCCTCTCGCGGAGAATCTCCTCCACGCGCCACTGGGGAATCGGTACGGTGCGCGGGTACGGGGTAGACGCTGTGGGTTCCGGCGCGTCGGGGACCACGTCACTCGTTCCCAGGACCGCCCGATCCCGGTACTTCCGGATGGCCAGCCGAGAACGGCTCGTAGCCACAATGCGCCCAGCAACTCCCAGGTCGTCGAAGACCTCGATGCTGCGAGGTTGCAGCCCCTTCCCCCGAGAGCCCGGGGAAGGGCCCCCAGATTTGTCAACAAGACGGACGTCTACACCTCGGCGCGCCAGCTCGATCGCGGCGACCAGCCCGACCGGGCCGGCCCCCACGACGAGCACCCGCCCTCCAGAACTCCTCCTGCGCGCACCCGCCGGGCCACCATTGACCTCACGCAGGGCCATTGGCCAACCTTTCTCTAGCGCCCGTAACCCGTGGACCACGACCATTGTTCGGGACGTGCAGTCCGCCCTTCTTCGCGTACTCCAGGTCAACGCTGCTCTCCGGCACGTTGTCAGTCATTTCAAGCCAATCAAACGTTGATGTGTCGCGGGGCTGACTAATTCGTACGACAGCGGGGTGCCGAGCCGGGTGGACCGGCCCGGCTCGGGTGTTCAGTCGCGCAGGAATCCCAATGTCTGCTGGACGAAAAGGGTGTGGTACTGGAAGATGCCGCCGTGTCCGGAATCGGGGTAGATGCTCAGCTGGGCGTTGGGAAGTAGCTGTGCCAGCTCAAAGGAGTTGATCGTCGGCAGCATGATGTCCTCGTCGCCGTTGACGACCAGCACGGGCTGGGCGATGGTCGCCAGGCCGGCCGGTGACGTGCCCTGTTCCCATTTCGCGAGCGCGGTGAGCTGGGCGCCGATCGTCTCGTTCGACACCGGCGTATCCCGGTCCTGTTGAGTGCGCCCGTCGAGGCGGCCGAGAAAGGCGTCGGCGGCCGCCTGGCTGGTGGGCGTCGGCGAGAAGAACAGGATGTGCTTGGGGTGCCTCCCCTGGTTCGAGGCCTGCTGAATGGCGCTCTGGAGCACCTCTGCGCCGCTCGCCCCTCCCTTGCCGCCGGCGGGGCCAGTGCCGGCCAGGATGAGGCGCCGGACGAGGTCGGGACGCTGCTGCGCGACCACTTGGGCGACCATGCCACCCAGGGAGAAGCCCAGCAGGTCGACGGTGCCCAGCCCGAGAGCCTCGAGGAACGCCACGGCGTCATCGGCCATGGCCTCGACGCTGTCCGGGGTCGTGCCTCCGGATCCGCCGACGCCGCGGTTGTCGAAGGCGACGACGTGCCGCTCGGAGGCGAGGCCATCGACCACCGCCGGGTCCCAGTCGTCCAGCACCGCCGTCAGGTGGTGCAGGAGTACGAGCGGGACACCGCCTTCTGCGCCCACCTGCCGGTACGTGAACGGGATTCCACCGACATCTACCGTCGTGGTCGGTACGTCCTTGTAGCTCACTGCCATTTCTCTTCACTCTCCGAACTCACGCCGCGCAGGCGGTCTTGCCCAGCGGCATAGGATAACGATCACTATATAACGAACGTTATCCTATGCTGGAGGCGTGGCACCAAGCCGAGCGAGGAAGGTCACACATGCGGTACACCAAGGAGCACAAGGTCAAGGCGAAGGAGGCGATCCTGCGTAGCGCCTCACGAGTCCTGAAGCGGGACGGCTTCAACGGGATCGGCGTCGACGGTCTTGCCGCGTCGGCGAATGTCACCTCCGGCGGGTTCTACTCGAACTTCGCCACCAAGGAGGCGCTGCTGGAGGAAGTGATCAGCGCGGAACTGGGAGCGATGTTCGCCGGCATCGCCGACGCCGACTCGTCGGAGCGCGGTCAGCGTCTGCGGGAACTGATCGCGATCTACCTCAGCGACGACCACTGCCAGGGTGTCGCCGACGGCTGTGTGATGCCCTCACTGAGCGCAGACGTTTCGCGAGCAGGCGCCCACGTCCGCGAGACCTACGAACGCCGCATGACCGAGCTCGTCGCGATCCTGGCCCCCGCCATGACGGGCACCCCCCAAGAGCAGCAGCAGCGCGCCTGGACCGCAGTGGCCACCATCGTTGGAGCCGTCACGGTCGCCCGCGCGTTGCCCCCCGGGGACGCAGCGCGAGCCGTCCTCGACGCCGCTCTCACCACCGTCACAGGGATGGTGCGGATGTGATCCGAATAGCCGTCGCACTCATGCACGACAGGACGTTGCCGCAGCAGCGCTTGTTCGGTCCGGCATCTCTCGCCGGGGACAGCTGGCACGTCTGCGCTAGGACGTTCGAGACAGAGCATCCAAACGCGTAACCGTCAGGCGGGTGCCTTCTGCTGTCCGCCGGGACTCGACGCCGCAACCTCGCTGAATCGCGTTGGCTCCTGCTCCGTAGGACGTTGCCAAACGGTGGCTGGTGATGCGAACGGTGGGCAGATCGGCGGCCTTGGATTGCGGCTCGGGTTGCCGGGCCGAGCCGCCGCTTCAGGCCTGAAGAACGTCAGTTGGTTGCCGCCTTGACCTCGTCCTTGTGCTTGGCGAGCCAGCTGGCGAAGGACTGGAGTTCCGGGTTGAGTTCGCGGACCAGGTCCAGGTCGCGGTCGCCGGTGAAGCGGTCCGAGTCCTGCGCGTAGAACTGGAACATGTTCGCCACCTCGACCGCGGTCGGGAAGCCGAGCCGGCGGAATTCGTCCCAGGTGTAGGGCTTGTAGACGACCTTTTCGCCGAGCGCCGCCGTCAGAGCCTCCGCGTACTGCGCACCCGTCAGGTGGTCCCCGGCGATGCTCACGGTCGATCCGATGAAGTCCGTGCCGCGCTTGAAGATCCCCAGCGCCGTCTTGCCGATGTCCTCGCCCGCGATCCCGGACAGCGGTTCGTCGTCCATCGGCAGCGTCAGGACCAGGTTGCCGTCGGCGTTCCGGGCCGGTCCCATCCCCTGCTGCATCGCCTCGAAGTAGAAGGTGGTCTGCAGGAAGGTCGTCGGGACGCCGTACCGGGTGAACAGCTCGTTCGCCTCACCCTTGGCGTCGAAGTGCGGAACTTTGTAGCGCCCGTCGTCCACACTCGGCACGCCCTCGTCGTCGCCGAAGTGCGGCCGGGTGTCCTCCAGCGTCGACCAGATCACGTGCGCCACGTTGGCGTCCTTGGCCGCCCGGGCCGCGTTCTCCGCCTGCTCGAGTTCCATCTCCGCGCGGGTCCGCGCCGCCTCTTCCTCCGGGGTCCGCGACACCCAGTAGTTCGTCACGACGAAAGCGCCGTACGCCCCGTCGAACGCCTTCCGAACGCTCGTCTCGTCGTCCAGGTCCGCCTCGACCACCTCGGCGCCGGCCGCCGCCAGCTCCTGTGCCTTGGCGGACTGCGGGTCGCGGGTCAGCGCCCGTACTGCGAACTGCTGCTCGGGGTCCGCGAGGATCGCCCGGACCAGCCCGCCACCCTGCGAACCAGTGGCTCCGACTACGGCGATCAGCTTCTTGTCAGTCATCTCAATCTCCTTCGAGGGCGACTGGGTTGATGTGTCAACCCACGATTTGATCGTAGCTCGCTTGGTTGATGTGTCAACCCCACGCGGTAGGATGGGTCTCGTGGCAAACGAACCGTGGCTCGACGACGACGAGCAGAAGGCCTGGCGCAGCTATCTGCTGATGCGGCGCACGCTGGAGACACACCTGACGCGGCACCTGCAGCGCGAGTACGGGCTGTCCGAGTCCGATTTCGAGATCCTGGTCAACCTGTCCGAGTCGGAGACCGGCCGGATGCGCGCGTTCGAGCTCGGTCAGGCGACCCAGTGGGAGAAGTCCCGGATGTCGCACCACCTGAGCCGGATGGAGAAGCGCGGCCTGATCCGCAAGGAGGCCTGTGACGCCCGCTACCCGGAGATCGTCCTGACGGACGCCGGCCTGGAGGCGATCAAGGCCTGTGCGCCCGCGCACGCGGCCCGGGTCCGGGAGCTCTTCGTCGACGTTCTCGGTCCCGAACGGATGACCGTCCTCGGCGAGGCGTCCGACGATGTCCTCGCCACGATCGAGAAGCACGAGAAGACGAACTGCCCTCCAGAGGTCCGCGGCTACTGCTGAGCGGTGGGACGGTCTAGCTGAAAGACAGCTCTCAGGAGAGTCTCAGGAGAACTTGATCCTGGCTTGACTGTCTCTTGGCGTGGGCCTGAGGGCTTCGCGGCCAAGCTTTCGGGCATGGTGACCCCTGACGAGTTCGATCCCCATCCCGACCGCACCCGCTGGCTCCGCCGCTCGATCACCGGCGCCGTCGCGACCGCAGTGATCGGCATCACCGGCACCGGCCTGGCCGTGGCCATCGTGACCTCCCGCCAGCCCGCCACCTCCGGCGACACCCAAGCAAGCAGCGACAGCACGAGCAGCAGCACTCCGAGCAGTGGCAGTACGAGCAGCGACGGCGGTTCCAGCTCGGGCAGCCAGAGCGACCAGGGCAGCGGCCTCGGTACCTCCACCCAGGACGCGCCTACCCAAGGCGGGAGCAACGGCTCGTGATCGCCGCACGAACCTGGACCGCGTGGAGCTGCACGGTCCGCCTCACCGTCGACGACCCCGCCGTACTGGGGGCCGCGTGTGGTGCTCTGAAGGCTCTGATGGACCGGGTGGACATGGCCGCCAGCCGGTTCCGGACCGACTCCGAACTGTCCGCGGTCAACGCCCGGGCCGGCTCGATGGTCCCGGTCTCGCGCCTGCTGGTCGACCTGGTCGACGTCAGCCTGGTCGCGGCCTCGATCAGCGGCGGCGCGGTGGACCCGACCGTCGGAGCCGCGGTAGTTGCCGCCGGCTACGACCAGGACATCGAGGCCGTACGCCGCCGCCGCGCACCCGCGATCCTCACGGCTGCCGCTGATCCGGCCCCCGGCTGGCAGAAGGTGCAGCTGAACCGCAAGCTCGCCATGATCGGCGTGCCCGAGGGATCCGCCCTGGACCTCGGCGCCACCGCCAAGGCCTGGACCGCCGACCGTGCAGCGCTTGTCATCAGCAAGCGCCACGGTTGTGCGGTACTGGTGGAGATCGGCGGCGACCTCCGGGCCGCCGGTACTCCGGCCGAGCCCTGGAACATCCTGGTGGCCGAGCGCGAGGGCGAACCCGGCGTGGCAGTGACCCTGTCCCACGGCGGCCTCACCACCTCCACCCGGACAGCGCGGACCTGGGCCACGTCGTCGGGCGATGCGCACCACATCATCGACCCGCGCACCGGCCGACCGGCCGCCGGCCCGTGGCGAACCGCCTCGGTCTGGGCGCCCACCGCAGTACGGGCCAACACCTTCAGTACTGCGATGGTCGCGACCGGGGAGGCCGCCCTCGGGCGGCTCACGCTGGCTGGGCATCCTTCGCGACTGGTGGCGGATGACGGCGAGGTCACTGAGCTGGCCGGCTGGCCCGCGGCAAGCAGGGTTGCCTGATGACGCTGTGGTACCTGGCCCGGGCAGCCGGGGTGATGGCGATGGTCCTGTTCACGGTCGCAACCACTCTCGGCATCCTCGCTGCCGGCGGAAACAAACCAGAGCGGCGTTTCTGGTTCCAATACGTTCACCGATCAGCTGCTGCCACAGGCCTGGCGCTGCTGATCGTGCACGTCATCGCTGTGATCGCCGACAGCTACGCCAATGTCAGTACCTCGGTCCTGATCCTGCCGTTCACCTCTGGCTATCGCCCGTTCGCGGTAACCGTCGGAGTCGTGGCTCTCTATTGCCTCGTCTTCACCGCACTCATCGGAGCCGCCAGAGGACGTCTGGCCCGATCCGCGGCCGCCACCAAGCGCTGGCGAGTCCTGCACATCGCCGGATCCGTCGGCTGGTTGCTGTCCGTCGGACACGGCCTGCTGGCCGGCACCGACAGAAGCACGCCTTGGATGCTGGCCATCGATCTGGTCTGCCTGGCCTCAGTAGCGATCGCCGTCGGCGTACGCCTGAAGAGCCGCACCGCTCGGTCCAATACACGGCTCAACCTCGCACGTGCCGGGAGAAGCTCATGACCATCCTGCAGGAGACCCCACTACAGTTGCGGGTGATCGGAGAGCCTCGGCTCCTGGCCGGGCTCAGGGAAGGCCGAGCCGACCTCCAACGACACCTCTGGACTCACGGTGCGGCACCAGAACTGACCCGCGCGGACTACGCCGACCTGACGACCGCTGTAGGACTTCGAGGCCGGGGCGGTGCGGCTTTCCCGGTCGCCCTCAAGCTTGCCGATCTCCCACAGCGGGGGATCGAGGCAGTAGTGGTCAACGGCTCCGAGAGCGAGCCAGTGAGCCGCAAGGACCGACTACTCCTCACCATGGCACCGCACTTGGTACTGGACGGGGCAGTCGGCCTGGCCAAGGCGCTGAACGCGCCGCAGGTCCTCATCGCCGTTCACGACGGCGCAGCCGCTACGTCGATCCGAGCCGCGATCCAGGAGCGCCAGGATCACCTCCGGATCGAGGTGACCGACACTCCCGGGCGGTTCGTGGCCGGCGAGGCACGGGCCGTGCTCAGCGTGCTCGAGGGCGGTCCGGCGGTTCCGCCTGGGCGAAGAGTGCTGCCGACGAGGAAGGGGTACCACAAGCGCCCGACCTTCCTGTCGAATGTGGAGACCTTCGCTCAGCTCGCAGTACTGGCCAGGCTCGGCTCCCATCAGTTCAGCAGCACCGGCCTGATCAGCGAACCCGGCACCCAGTTGCTGACCGTGGACGGCGCGGTCCAGCGCCCCGGGGTGATCGAGGCGCCGACCGGCATCCCGCTCGAGACAGTCCTGCAGTACGCCGGTGCGCCGACCGACGGGCCGGTCCTGATCGGTGGGTACCACGGCCAGTGGCTCCCCAGGCCTGACGGCATCAAACTGAGCCGTCCTGAGGTCCCTGTCGGTGCCGGGATCGTCCTAGCGCTGACCGCTGACAGCTGCCCGCTCGGAGAGGTCCACCGGGTCGCTCAATGGCTGGCGAGCCAGTCGGCCGGTCAGTGTGGGCCGTGCCTGTTCGGGCTCGGCGCGCTGGTCGACGACTTCAGCCGGCTGCTGAGCGGTGATCCCGCCGGCTGGCACGACGCCCAGCGGCACCTCGGCCTGGTTCCCGGGCGGGGGGCCTGCGCTCACCCCGACGGATCGGCCCGGTTCCTGGCGAGTGCGCTCGAGGTGTTCGGCGAGGACGTCCGGCAACACCTCGCCGGCGGCTGCGGCCGCGCAGTACGGGGCCTGCTGCCGGTCCCGGGTGGTATCCGGTGAGCGCGGGCCGACACAGCGCCGTCGCGGTGAACGAGGCATGGAAAGAGGAGGTAGAGCAGGTGCACAAGCTGGAGATCGACTGGACCCGGTGCGACGGGCACGGGCTCTGCGCGACCCTGCTGGCGGACGAGTTGGTGCTCGACGAGTGGGGCTTCCCGGTCCTTCGGGGCCGCCCGATCACCCCCGGTGAGCTGACGAACGCGCGCCGCGCAGTACTGGCCTGTCCGGCCCTCGCCCTCCGCCTGACGGAGCAGTGAAAAGTGATTCACCAGCCATCGGAAAGGACCGTCCCACCATCACACCAGTGACAGAAGTGGACTAATCTCTGAGGAGGCGCACAAAGGCGTGCGACCCGGCGCGGAGAAGCGTCGCAGTCACGTGGAGACGGTGGGGAATGCAGAGCAAGCTGGACGTCCAGAAGGCGGATGTTCTCGCCAAGGCAGTGGCCGCTGGAACGCATGGTCACGACCGATCAGTGGACGCCGGGAAGCTGAAGAGCTTCCTGGAGCGGTATTACCGCTACGTCGCGGCCGAGGACGTGGCCGAGCGGCAGCCGACGGACTGTCTGGGGGCTGCCAAGCATCACTACAAGTCCGCGATGGTCCGCCCCCAGGGGACGGCCAAGGTGCACGTCTTCACCCCGACACTCGAGGAGCACGGCTGGTCCGCCAACGGCCGGACGGTCGTGGAAATCGTCGTCGACGACATGCCCTTCCTGGTCGACAGCGCGGCGATGGTGATCACCGACCACGGCCTGGAGCTCCAGCTGCTGGTGCACCCGCAGTTCGTGGTCCGGCGTGATGTCGCCGGCACCCTGCAGGAGGTGCTCGACGACGCGGCCACCGCGGACGAGCACGATCTGGTCAAAGAGAGCTGGATGCACCTGGAGATCGAGCGGATCGCCGATCCGACCGAGCACCGGGAGCTGGAGCGGGCGCTGCAGCGGGTGCTGGGCGACGTGCGCGAGGCGGTCGAGGACTGGCCGAAGATGCACGAGAAGGCGGTCAACATCGCCGAGGGCCTGGACCCGTCCAAGCTGCCGGTGAGCGAGAGCGAGGTCGAGGACGCCCGGGAGCTGCTGGAGTGGCTCGCCGACGAGCACTTCACCTTTCTCGGCTACCGCGAGTACGCGTTCACCATGCGCGGCGACCGCGGCGTCCTGCGCGGTGTCCCCGGCACCGGGCTCGGCATCCTCCGCCCGGACCCGAACCAGGACGCGAACGCCGGGCTGCTGCCGCCGGAGGTGAGCGCCAAGGCCCGGTAGAAGAAGCTGCTGATCCTGACCAAGGCGAACTCGCGCTCCACGGTGCACCGCTCGTCGTACCTGGACTATGTCGGCATCAAGCAGTTCGACTCCGACGGCGAGCCCGTCAGCGAGCTCAGGTTCATCGGCCTGCTCTCGTCGACGGCTTACACCGAGAGCGTCATGCAGGTGCCGGTACTCCGGCGCAAGGCGCTGGAGTTGTTCCGCCTGACCGGCTTCGACCCGAACAGCCACAGCGGCAAGGGTCTGCTTGATGTCCTGGAGACCTACCCGCGCGACGAGCTGCTGCAGGCGCCGGTGGAGGACCTGCTGCCGATCGTGCAGACCGTGCTGCATCTCCAGGAGCGGCGTGCGGTCAAGCTGTTCGTCCGCCGCGACGTCTACAACCGCTACCTGTCGTGCCTGGTCTACCTGCCGCGCGACCGCTACACCACCGCTGTCCGGCTGAAGATGCAGCAGATCCTCAAGGACGCCATCGGTGCTGACTCGGTGGACTACGCGGCGCACGTGACCGAGTCCGTCCTGGCCCGGGTGCACTTCGTGGTCCGGATGAAGCAGGGCGAGACCGTGGGCGACTACGACGCCGACCTCCTCGAGCAGAAGGTGATCGAGGCGACCCGGGCCTGGCAGGACGACTTCAACGCCGCGCTGCACGCCCAAGGTGGCGATGGCGCGGTCACCAGGTTGAGCAGCCAGTACGCGGGCGCTTTCCCGGAGGCCTACAAGGAGGACTTCGACGCCAGGGTCGCGGTGAAGGACGTGATGATCCTCGACGGCCTCCCTGCCGAGGACGGCCTGGCCATGTCGCTCTACAGCCCGATCGACGAGGAATGGCCGGGCGAGCGCCGCTTCAAGGTCTACCGCACCGGTACTGCGCTGTCGTTGTCGCAGGTGCTGCCTCTCCTGACGCACATGGGTGTCGAGGTGATCGACGAGCGCCCGTACGAGCTCCGCCGGCCCGGTGGCACGGCGTACATCTATGACTTCGGGCTGCGCGCGCCCAGCGACTACGAGGAGCGCGAGGAGTTGCGCACCCTCTTCTCCGAGACCTTCCGGGCCGTCTGGGAAGGCCGGGCGGAGTCAGACAAGCTGAACGCGCTGGTGATCCGCGGCAGTCTCAGCTGGCGGCAGGTGTCGATCCTGCGCGCCTACCAGAAGTACATCCGGCAGGGCGGCACGCCGTTCAGCCAGGACTACATCGAGAACACCTTCCTGCACCACGTGGATGTGGCGGGGCTGCTGGTCCAGCTGTTCGAGACCAGCTTCGACCCGGCCCGCGGTGCCGCCGACGACCCGGACCGGGTGAACGCGGTGGACCAGCTGGAGAAGGAGATCGTCGCCGCGCTGGACACGGTGAAGAGCCTGGACGAGGACAGGATCCTGCGGTCCTACCTGACCGTGATCAAGGCGACCCTGCGGACGAACTACTTCCAGCCGTTGCCGGACGGACAGCCTCGCGGGTACATCTCGTTGAAGCTCGAGCCGAAGGCCATTCCGGACCTGCCGCAGCCGCGCCCGGCGTACGAGATCTTCGTCTACTCGCCGAGGCTCGAGGGTGTGCACCTGCGGTTCGGCGCGGTCGCCCGCGGCGGTCTGCGCTGGTCGGACCGGCGGGAGGACTTCCGGACCGAGGTGCTGGGCCTGGTGAAGGCGCAGATGGTGAAGAACTCGGTGATCGTGCCGGTCGGCGCGAAGGGCGGGTTCTACGCCAAGCAACTGCCGGATCCGCTGGTCGACCGGGATGCCTGGCTGGCGGAGGGCGTCGCGTCGTACAAGACCTTCATCTCGGGTCTGCTGGACATCACCGACAACATCGTCGGCGGATCCATCGTTGCCCCGAGCAACGTCGTCCGGTACGACGGGGACGACGCGTACCTGGTGGTTGCCGCCGACAAGGGCACCGCGACCTTCTCCGACCTCGCGAACGGGGTCGCCAAGGACTACGGATTCTGGCTCGGTGACGCGTTCGCGTCGGGTGGTTCGGTCGGCTACGACCACAAGGCGATGGGCATCACCGCGCGCGGCGCGTGGGAGTCGGTCAAGCGGCACTTCCGCGAGATGGGCCACGACTGCCAGAACGAGGACTTCACTGTCGTCGGTGTCGGCGACATGTCGGGAGATGTCTTCGGCAACGGAATGCTGCTGTCGGAGCACATCCGGCTGGTCGCGGCCTTCGACCACCGGCACATCTTCCTGGATCCCACGCCCGATGCGGCTGTCTCCTTCGCCGAGCGGCGGCGGTTGTTCGAGCTGCCCCGGTCGTCGTGGGCGGACTACGACACCGCGCTGATTTCCGAAGGCGGCGGGGTCTACCCGCGGACCGACAAGGCGATCCCGATCTCCGCGGAGGTCCGGGCGGCGCTCGGCATCGAGGGCAACCCGTCGACGCTGACCCCGGCCGAGCTGATGCAGGCGATCGTGAAGGCGCAGGTCGACCTGTTCTGGAACGGCGGCATCGGCACCTACGTGAAGGCGGCCGCGGAGACGCACGCCGACGTCGGCGACAAGGCGAACGACGCGATCCGGATCAACGGCAAGGATCTGCAGGCGAAGGTGGTCGGCGAGGGCGGCAACCTGGGCTTCACCCAGCTGGGCCGGATCGAGTACGCCCTCAAGGGCGGCCGGATCAACACCGACTTCATCGACAACGTGGCCGGGGTGGATACCTCCGACCACGAGGTGAACATCAAGATCCTGCTGGACAAGGTGGTCGCGGCCGGCGACCTGACCCCGAAGCAGCGCAACGACGTGATCGCCTCGATGACGGACGAGGTCGCCGCCCTGGTGCTGAAGAGCAACTACCGGCAGAACATCGGGCTCGCGAACGCGACCGCCCAGGCGCCGGCGCTGCTCCACGTGCACGCCGATTGGATCCGCCGGCTGGAGCGGCAGGGGCTGCTGGACCGGGAGCTGGAGTTCCTGCCGAGCGTGCAGGAGATCCGGCGGCGCAAGGCGGACGGCCGCGGGCTGACCTCGCCGGAGTTGTCGGTGCTGATCGCCTACACCAAGATCGTCCTCGAGGCAGAGCTGCTGAAGACCTCGCTGCCGGACGACGAGTACCTGGCCTGGAAGCTGGCCAGCTACTTCCCGCGGGTGATCCAGGAACGGTTCGCCGAGCCGATGGAGTCCCACCAGTTGCGTCGCGAAATCATCACCACCCAGGTGGTGAACGAGTTCGTCAACTCGTCCGGGATCACGGCGTACCACCGGCTCTCGCTGGAGACCGGCGGTACGGCGGAGGACGTCGTCCGGGCGAACCTCGCGGCCAGCCGGATCTTCGGCCAGCCGGACCTGCTGGCCCGCAACGCGGATCTCGACAACATCGTCGACGCCGAGACACAGACCCAGATGCGGCTGGAGACCCGGACCCTGGTCGAGCGCGCGACCCGCTGGCTGGTCAGCAACCGGCGTCCCCCGCTGGACATCGCGGAACTGGTCGACTTCTTCTCACCCGGTATCGCCAAGCTCACCACCGCCCTTCCCGAGGTGCTGCGCGGGCGCGAGCTGGCGTTGTTCGAACAGCGCCGCAAGGAACTGCTCGACCAGGGGGTCGCGGAGGACTTCGCCACCCGGATCGCGGTGCTCCCACCAGCGTACGCGGGGCTCGGCATCGTGGAAACGGCCGAGCGCGACGACCTCGACGTACTGGAGGTCGCCAAGGTCCACTTCGCGTTGGGTGAGCGCCTGCAGCTCGGCAAGTTCCTGGAACGGATCATCGGCCTGCCGCGAACCGATCGCTGGCAGACCATGGCCCGCGCCGCATTGCGTGACGACCTGCACTCGGTCCACGCCCGCCTGACCGCCCAGGTGCTGGCAACAACGGACGCGTCCCGCGACGCGGAGGACCGCGTCGCCGCCTGGCAGGACCTCAACGAGATTGCGCTAGGTCGCGCAGCCACCATGATGGAAGAAATCGTCGACACCGAAGGCCCCGAACTGGCCCAACTCTCGGTAGGCCTCCGCCTGGTCCGCACCCTCCTCGAAAACCAGGCCTGATCGCTCCACGCCTGATCGCTTACGTCCGAAGAACTGGCGACCCGTCCCTCCACTTCTTCGGACGCAACGCCTCTCCGCCCTCGCTTGAGCGGTTACGTCCGAAGGGGTGAAGGGCCTGCCCCTCGGTTCTTCGGACGTAAGGGTTTAGCGGTCGGAGACGATGACTTCGACGGAGTATTGGTCGGCTCGGTAGCAGTGGTCGCCGAATTCGACGGGGGAGCCGTCGGCGTTGTAGGCGCTGCGGGTCATGGTGACCAGGGGTTCCGCCTTCGACATGTGCAGGGTGCGGCGTTCCTCGGCGGTGGCGTTGCGGGCGCCGATCCGCTGGCGGGCGACCGTCGGGCGGATCCCGCGGGCGCGGAGTACGGCGTACAGGCCGTCCTTCTCCAGCTCGTCGGCGGTCAGGTCGTTCATTGCTGGCGGCAACCAGTTGCGCAGGATCGCGAGCGGCAGGTCGCCGGCGTACCGGAGCCGGACGATCGACACCAGCAGCGTGCCCGGCGGGACCCCGAGCGCCTCGGCCGCACGATCGTCCTGGGTCTCGCGGACGAGTGACAGCACGTCGGTGTGCGGAATGCGGCCCTCGCGCTGCAGATCGTCGTACAGGCTGGTCAGCTCGGCCCGGCGATGCACCATCTGGTTCGCCACCGTGGTGCCGATGCCGCGGCGGCGGACCAGCAGGCCCTTGTTCACCAGCTCGGAGATCGCCCGCCGCACGGTCGGCCGGGACAGGCTGAGCCGGTCCGACATGGCGACCTCGTTCTCGAACGGGTCGCCCGGGCGGAGCGTGCCGTCGCTGATGGCAGCGATCAGCTGTTCGGCGAGCTGGTGGTAGAGCGGCACCGGGCTCGACCGATCGATCTGGATCGGCAGGGCGGCCATGGCTGGATGTTACATGGTGGAGGTATGTATGTCTCGACGTGCGAATGTGTTAACAAACTATTGACACTGCGGGTCCCGGCGGCAAAGCTGGCCAGGCGAACCAGCACCGCCTCCGGCCGGTCCGGCGGCAGGTCGCGCGCGTACTTCCACCGGCGTCCAGCAAGGCGCCGGCAGGTCACGACGAGAGGGCAGCGGATGCGGATCGGGTTGGTCGGGGTGGGGCGGATCGGGGCTTTCCATGCCGCGACGCTGAAGGATTTGCCGGCCGTGGACCAGGTCGTGGTCACGGATGCCGACCCGAGCCGGGCCGAGCTGGTGGCCAAGGATCTCGGGGCCGAGTTCGCGCCGGACGTGGACCAGTTGCTGCGCAGCGGGATCGACGGCTTCGTCATCGCCGCGGCGACCACGGCCCACGCGGACCTGATCGCCCTGGGCGTCGCGGCCGGGGTGCCGACCTTCTGTGAGAAGCCTGTCGCCCCCGACCTGGCCGACACCCATCGGGTCGTCGAGTTGGTCGAGGCCGCGGACGTTCCCGTGCACATCGGCTTCCAGCGCCGCTTCGACGCCGGTTTCCGCGCCGCCCAGCAGAAGGTGCACAGTGGCGAGCTCGGCTTCGTGCACCACATCCGGGCGAACACGAACGACGCGTTCCCGCCGCCGGAGGAGTACATCCCGGCCAGTGGCG
>NZ_DASRXP010000015.1:0-2047 GCF_035687465.1 Kribbella sp. | reverse complement strand
AGATGTTGCCCGCGACCACATGGTCGACGACCTCACGAACTGTCATCTCGCAGGGCGTCGGATTGTGCCAGGCCTCGGGCGGGATCGACGCGACGACACGTTCGAACTGAGCGGTGCCCGCCTCCAGGAGATCCACACCGCCGGACGCTACCCGCACTATCTGGTCGCTCCCACCGTCAGGGGTGGTCGCATCGAGTCCCGGGCGAGCCGAAGGAGCTGCACATGCGGTCCTTGCTGACGATGACCGCTGTAGTGGCCTGCATGGCACTCCTGCGGGGCACCATCGGCCTCGTCGTAATTCGCCGGCCGGATCCTCGGGATGAATCGGTGTCGGTTGCTGACCGCGGGAGTCCTGTAGTTTCTTGGCGGTGGAGGCGTTTGCGGGACGGTATCGGCTGATCGACCTGATCGGGACCGGCGGGATGGGCTCGGTCTGGCGCGCCTGGGACCTGCGGCGCGAGGCGTACGTCGCGGCGAAGGTGCTCGGGCAGCACGATGCGGCAACGTTGCTGCGGTTCGTACGGGAGCAGTCGTTGCGGATCCAGCATCCGCATGTGGTCGCGCCGCACGGGTGGGCCGCGGACGACGACAAGGTCGTGTTCGCGATGGATCTGGTTCGCGGCGGGTCCGTCGCCACGTTGCTCGGGGATCACGGTCCGCTGCCGGCGTCGTACGTGGCAGTTTTGCTGGACCAGGTGCTGCACGGGCTCTCGGCGGTCCATGCCGCGGGCATCGTTCACCGGGATCTCAAGCCGGCGAACTTGTTGCTCGACGCCACGGGGACCGGCCGGCCGCATCTCCGCGTCTCCGACTTCGGCATCGCCGGCCTGCTGGACGAACCACGGATGACCCGCCACAGCACGGTCCTCGGTACGCCGGGCTACATCGCTCCCGAACAACTCGCCGGCGCCGACCCCGACCCCCGCCAAGACCTCTACACAGTAGGAGCCGTAGCAGCCGAACTCCTCACCGGAACCCGCCCAGAAACCAACGGCGACCTCCCAGCGCCAATCCAGTCGACGAACGGCAACTCGGTGGCCGGCGACAACTCGATGGCCGGCGGCAACTCGATGGCGAAGAGCGACTCGGCGCAGGACGGCTCGGCGCAGGGCGGCTCGGCGCAGGGCGGCTCGGCGGCGGCCGCCGCGTCAGGGGCGGATGGGCGGCTGTGGGAGCTGATCCGGATGCTCACCGCGCCCACACCGACCGGCCGACCCGACTCCGCCGCCGAAGCAGGTCGCCTGCTGGCCGAAACCGGCGCCCTCCCACCGCCTCACGCCACCCCGTGGGCGGATCAGCCGGATCCACCCGAGGTCTTCGACCAGCTTCCCGCTCTCCCACCCACCTGGACCCCCACCGGCCCTGCCACCACGCGGCCGGCACCTGCCCCCCGCCGTACGTCCGAAGAACTGGCGGGACGCCCCTCCACTTCTTCGGACGCAACACCCCCTCCCGCCCACAAGCGCCCCGGCTCGCCGCTAACGTCCGAACAACTGGCGGCACGTCCCTCCACTTCTTCGGACGCAACACCCCCTCCCACCCACCAGCGCCCCGGATCAGCGCGTACGTCCGAAGCGGTGAGGGGCAGGCCCCACGCCTCTTCGGACGTAACGTCCTCTCCCCTCCACCACCTCACCGGCTCGCCGCTAACGTCCGAAGAAGTGCGGGGCAGGCCCCACGCCCCTTCGGACGTAAGCCCAGCGACACCGCCGGCACCGGATGGGGCGCGGCGGGGGTTGGTGGTGGCGGCGGTGGGGAGCTTTGTTGGGGCCGCCGGTTTGTTGGCGAGTGCCGCCTGGTTGCTACTGCGGTAAGAGGCTGAACAACAGCAAGAGCCCGGATCGCTGGATGCGGTCCGGGCTCTTCTGGTGTCGAGCAGCGGGGCTCTCGACGTGCTCAGCGGGTTGGGCCGAGCGTCTCGCGTTGGGTTAGGCGTGTGGTGGCTGGTTGCCACCTGGGCCTTGGTGCGGGGGCTGGGCTGGGCCCTGGTTGGGGTTCTGCTGCCAGCCGGATCGGCGGCGCACTGCTGGCCCTGCTCGGTGCCTTC
>NZ_DASRXP010000014.1:0-2581 GCF_035687465.1 Kribbella sp. | reverse complement strand
ACTCGTCCCACAAGCACGGCGTGGCCAGTCGGGTGGATCTCCTGCCCGGCGCATCCGAGACGGCCACTGTGCTGCAGGTGCGAGCACACGATCGGCCCGGCCTGCTCTACGACGTCACCTCGGCTATCGCGTCGACAGGGGCCGACATCCGCTCGGCCCACGTCAGCACGCTCGGCGCGGAGTGCGTGGACGTCTTCTACCTCACGGACACCAACGGCTCACCCCTGGAGGAAGAGGACGCCCGGGTAACAGCCAAGTCCGTTCTGGATCGCCTGACCTTCTAGGGTCGGGGGTGTGGATCTTGTTGAGGCCTTCCAGGTTCAGGCCGTTGCATGTGAGGAGCTCGGGTCGCAGCTCTATGCCGAACTGCTGCGGCGGATCGTCGACGACTACGAGCTCGGTGGCGTGACTACTGCGGTTCTGGCGGGCTACGAAGACGAACCAGGTCCGTCGGCGCTCGCTCTGCGGTTGCTGGGCTCTGTGCATCGACTGGTGCTCGCCGGAGAGACCCCGGAGCTTGCGGCGTTCTACCCGAGCGTCGGCGGCGAGTGGGATTCGGTGCTCGGCTGGGAGGCGTTCGAGCAGGTGCTGCAGTCCCGTGGCCCACTACTGCGCTCGCTACTGGTCCAGCCACCCCAGACGAACGAGGTCGGCCGCTCGATAGCCCTGTACGGAGGCCTGCTCCGGCTGGCCGAGGTTGTACCGCTTCCCGTTCGCCTGTTCGAGATCGGTGCGAGCGGTGGACTCAACCTCCGCGCGGACCACTACCGGTACGTCGCTGCCGACGGCACCGGCTTCGGGCCGGCCGACAGCCCGGTGGTGTTCGACGACGCCTGGTCGGGCCGTCCGATCCAGCCGGCACCGCAACTGCGGATCGCCGAGCGGGTCGGGTGCGACATCGCGCCGGTGAACCCGCTCAGCGAGGACGGCGCGCTGACGCTCACGTCGTACGTTTGGCCCGACATGCCCGAGCGGCTGGAGCGCCTCCGAGGAGCGGTGGAGGTCGCACGGAAGGTGCCGGCCGACGTACGGCGGGAGGACGCACTGTCGTTCCTCAGAGCTCTCGAATTGGCCGTGGGACACGTCACCGTCGTCTGGCACTCCGTGATGTGGCAGTACCTCCCCGCGGCCGAGCAAACCGCCGCCGACGAGGCGATCGCCACCCTGGGAGCCCGGGCGACTGCGGAGACCCCACTCGCCAGACTCCGCCTCGAGCCGTTACGCCGTACTCCGGATGCCAACCACGAATTCCTCATCACCTTGCAGGTCTGGCCAACCGGCACCACCCACATCCTCGGCCACGCCGCCCCCCACGGCCTCCCCACAGTCTGGGAATAGCCCTTACGTCCGAAGCAACGAGGGGCCTGCCCCGCGCTACTTCGGACGTAACGTCAGCTTCTGATCGCGGCGAGTCCTTGCGTCCGAAGGGATGTGGGGCCTGCCCCGCGGGTCTTCGGACGTAAGGGTCAGGTGAGGGCGGCGACCAGGGTGTTGGTGAGTTCCTTGGCGTAGCGGGCGTCGGGGTCGAGGTCCGGGTCGAAGATGCCGATGTCGATACCGGCGCATTGGTCCGACGCCAGGAGCGGCCGCAGCAGGGCCTCAAGGTGCGCGTGATCGAGACCGCCGGGATCCGGACTGTCCACCGCCGGCATCACCGCCCCGTCCAGGATGTCCACATCCAGGTGGACCCAGAACCCGTCCAACTCGTCCCGCTCGAGCTGAGCCAGTACTCCGGCCGCGGCCGCCCCTGGATCGTCGATGATCGCGAGCGCCGGCCAGACCGGGATCCCGGCGGCCCGAACGTCCCCGGCGTACTCGTCGTCCTCCCGGATCCCGAGCAGCGCGGCGTCCAGGTCCCGCACGTAAGGCCCACGTGACTCCAGGTCGATCAGCTCGTCCTGGCCGCGGCCCGTCACCAATGCGAGTGCCTCGCCACCAGCCGCACCGACGTACGGGGAGTTGTCGACGGTGCGGAAGTCGGAGTGCCCGTCGAGGTACACCACGCCGTACCGGCCTCTCCGTTTCAGCGCGAGCGCCGGCCCGAGCAGGTTGCTGCATTCACCCCCGAGCAGCACGACGAACCTGCCCTGGTCGAACAACGTCCCGAGCCTGTCCGCCAGTTTCACGCTGTACGTCGCGATCGCGCCGGCGTTGAACACCCCGTCCCCGGGCTTCCAGTCCCCTCGGTCATAACGAGGCGGAGTCACACACCCGGCATCCTCGGCCCCGATCCTCGCCACGAACCCCTCGTCCCGCAGGGCCCCCGCCAACTTGTAACACCCAGGCACCGTCCCCGGCGTCGGTGGCCGCAACCCCAGATTCGACGGCCCGTCCACCACGACTCTGCTCTTCGGCAAGGCGTTCCCCTCTTCGCTAACCGGTAAAGCGAATCTAGTCGTTAGAAGCCGCGCCCCGCTCGGTTCGTCACTGACGCCCGGGGTGAGTAGGCCCGGGCCGCGCCGCCGAGGCCCGCCGCGCGCCTGGAACCCTTACAGCGCCAGCCCCACGAGAACCATCCCCCAAAGCCGGAACCAGGCGCGTCGCCTGAGCAGCCGGCGCCTGCCCACTCAAGAACCGCATC
>NZ_DASRXP010000013.1:0-24138 GCF_035687465.1 Kribbella sp. | reverse complement strand
AACCACCCGAGCCTACTCCGCCCCAAGCACCTGTCGACAGCACTGGAAGAGGTCGCGGACGACGTCGGGCCACCCAATCTCAGTAACCGAGATTTCGAGACGCTTGAGTCCGGCCGGCGGTTTAACCCGCTGGGCCGAGGGTAGGTCGGGAGGACTGGAAAGACTCGGGGACTGGATTGGGAGGGAACCCTTGTCAACGCAGTACCCGTCGGCTCGAACTGCCGACCGCGAACACCTGGCGCCCGGTGAGGGGCCGTCCGAATCTGTCGAGGAGCTGCCGTTCCGAGACGGATAGCGAAGCCCCATGGATACCTACGCCCTGCAACGCAGCTGGGACCAGGTGACGAAGCACGGAGACCAGGTTCCGCTGTACTTCTACTCGCACATCTTCGTGTCTCATCCCGAGGTGCGGTCGATGTTCCCGCTCTCCATGGCGCACCAGCGGGACAAGTTCGTCAGCGCACTCGGCAGGATCGTCAGCCACGCCGACCAGCTGGAGAACGATGCGGCCTTCCTGCAACATCTCGGCCGCGACCATCGCAAGTACGCCGTCGTCGCGGAGCACTACAACGCGGTCGGCGCCTCGCTGTGCGCAACCCTGATGCACTTCCTCGGGTCCGAGTGGGACGAGGAGCTCGCCGCGCACTGGACGGCGGCGTACCAGGTGGTCGCCCGGATCATGGTCGAGGCGGCGGAGACGTCGTCGGAGTCCAGCCCTGACTGGTGGGACGCGGACGTGGTCTCTGCCGAGCGGAGGACCATGGATCTCACCCTGCTGACGGTCCGGCCGAGGCGCGCGTTCCAGTTCCTCCCCGGCCAGTCGGTGTCCATGGAGATCCCGCAACGCCCCCGGCAGTGGCGGTACTTCAGCCCGGCCAACGCCCCGCGCCCGGACGGTTCGATCGATCTGCAGGTGCAACAGATCGACGGTGGCCAGGTGAGCCCGACCGTGGTGCGGTCTCTGAAGGCGGGCGACACCGTGAGGCTGGGGGCGCCGATCGGCGAGCGGCTGACTCGGCGGGAAGGCGACTCGCGGGATCTGTTGATGGTCGCCGGCGGAACCGGTCTCGCTCCGCTCCTCGCAGTACTCGAGCAGATCGATCACGAGTGGCAACGGTCGGGCACTGGACCGCTGGTTCATCTGCTGCACGGAGTCCGGATGCCCTGGCACCTCTACGACCGCCCCCGGCTGCGAGAGCTGGCCCAGAAGCGGCCGTGGTTCGAGTACACCGAGGTCGTGTCCGACGACCCGTCCTATCCAGGGACGCGCGGGAAGGTCGGCACGGTCGCAGCCCGGCAGCTGCTGTCTGGACGCACGGCGATGGTGTGCGGTGGTCCGCAGATGGTCGCGCACACGCTGGAGCAGCTGGCCGCCGCCGGCATGCAGCCCGAGCACATCAAGTACGAGCACTTCTACTACGCGGCCGCGGGCGAGCACGCCGCCGGCCCGGCGCTACCAGGTCAGGAGACAACAAGTGAGGCTCAACAACCACCGCCACGACTCCCCACATCAGAAACCCCAGTCGATCCGGGACCAGACGTTCCAGCGGCGGCTGCGGGGCCTGGACGCAGGCACGGTCTACGGGTACCTCGATCTGCTAGCTGATCAGGTACAGGTCACGGAGAGGGAGCTCCGCGAGGGCCGGGCCAGGAACGAACGTCTCCAGGCCGAGCTCCAGCGCGGCCAGGCCGAGCTGCAGCGCGGGCGGGCGGAGCTGCAACGCGTGCAGGCGGAGCTGGACCAGTACGAGCAGGCCGGCGACCGCGTGAACGAACAGGTCGTCCAAATGTTCAGCCAAGCTCAGCTGGTGGTCGAGGAGATGGTCCAGGACGTCAGCCGGGACGCCCGCGAGCGCATCAGCCAGGCGCGCGCCCACGAGCGCAGGATTGTCGCGGAGGCCATGGACACGGCCGGGCAGCAGGTCCGTTCGTACGCACAGACGGCCCAGGAGCAGATGCAGTCGATCGTGAACTCCTTCGCCACCGAGGTCGACCGGCTCGGCGAGTCGGAGGTCGCGGCGCCCCACCAGAACGACCCCTTGTTCGACTGGCAGACCCGGCGTCCAGGCACCACATGAACGCTTCGCAGCCGAACTGCCCCGCCCGCAGGTTCCCTGCCCACCCACCGGCGCTAGAACATCGCCGGCTTCTGGTTCTCCCGCTCGCCATCGTCGGACTATCGGTGCCCGGCGCCGCCGTCGGCGCGGTTGTCGAACTTGGTTGGAACGTGCCGATCAGCCGCCCGGCCGTCGTCGTACTGAGCCTGGCAATCCTCTTGCTGGCCGTCCGGATCTGCACCCGCCAGCTCATTGCGGTCCAGGCCGGCGAACAACTGCTCCAGGTCGGCGACAGGCCGTGGCGCAGGGTGTCACGGCCCGGCAAGCGAGCGTCTCCAGGTCCCGGGAGGGTCCGGGCGAGGCCCAGCCACCCGGTGAGCCGGCCCCACCCCGAACGAAGTCCCGGGGGCGCCGACAGCGAGCTGGTTCGGGTCGCGGCCAAGGAGTTCCTCGAGCTCTTTCATGCCGAGAACCCCCAGGCCGGGTGGATGGGGCCGCGGATCGCCGCGGTGATGCGCGAGATCGACCTGACCGGGACCTACTGGCACACCGCTGAGGAGCTGGCCTTCGGCGCCCGCGTCGCCTGGCGCAACAACGCACGATGCATCGGACGGCTGTACTGGCGCAGCCTGCAGATTCGCGATCTGAGGACTGTCTCCGACGCCGGCCACGTCGCCAGGCACTGCTTCGACCATCTGCGCGTGGCTCACAACGGCGGGAAGATCCGGCCAATGATCAGCGTGTTCGCTCCCGAGTCTCCGAACAGACCTGCCCCCAGGATCTGGAACGAGCAACTCATCCGGTACGCCGGGTACGAGCAACCGGACGGCCGTGTCCTCGGTGACCCCCGCTACCGAAGTTTCACCAGCAAACTCATCCAGCGCGGGTGGCAGCCGCCCGAGACCCCGGGAGCCTTCGACGTGCTCCCCCTCGTCGTGGAGACCGTTGACGAGGGACCGCGGATGTTCCAACTCCCCGGTACTGCGGTCAACGAGGTCCCACTCGAGCACCCCGAGCTGGAGTGGTTCGCCGACTTGGGCCTGCGGTGGCACGCAGTACCGGTGATCAGCAACACCCGCCTGGTTATCGGCGGTGTCTCCTACCCGGCTGCACCCTTCAACGGTTGGTACATGGGCACAGAGATCGGGGCCCGCAACTTGGGCGACAGCGACCGCTATGCCCTGGTCCCAGAGGTTGCGGAGCGAATGGGGCTTGATACGTCAGACGAGGCAACCCTGTGGCGAGACCGGGCCCTGGTCGAGATCAACCGCGCGGTACTGCACTCGTTCAACGCGAACGGCGTCAGCATCACCGACCATCACACCGAGTCCCGCAGATTCCTCATCCACCTGGAACGCGAGGAGCGAGCTGGCCGCCGCTGCCCCGCCGACTGGACCTGGATCGTGCCACCAATGTCCGGCTCCCAGACCCCGGTCTTCCACCGCTACTACGAAACCGAAACCCAACTACCAAACTTCTTCGCCGACCCCGACGCCGCCCACCGCGCCCTCCACGGCGGTCCCCCCGCCTTCCCCTGAACTCCGCAGGAGGGATCAGGGGCGAGCGAGCACCGGCCCGGTGTCCTCGGCGTCCCCCGCGCTCTCGGTGTCCTCGATGACGGCCTGTTCGGGGCGCGGGGTGTTCATCAGGACAGCGACGATCAGCGCGCCGGCCAGGAGGATCCCCGCGGCCCAGGTTCCGGCTGTCACGAAACCTTCCAGCATCGCCTTCTTGGCCAAGGCCGGGCTCCCGCCCTGCGAGGCATGCGAGACCAAGTAGTCCGCGGTCGCGCTGGTGGCGATGGTGTTGAGCAGCGCGGTTCCGATCGAGCTGCTGATCTGCTGCGCGGTGTTGACGCTGGCCGAGGCGACGCCCGCGTCGCGCTGATCGACGCCGTGGGTGGCGTAGTTGAAGGCCACCGGCATGATGATGCCCACCCCGAAGCCGAGCAGAAGTCCCGAGATCAGCACGCCTTCGACGTAGCCGGAGTCGGTCTCCATGGTGCGCAGCCACAGCATGCCGGAGGCGATGAGCAGCATGCCCGGCACGATCAGCATCCGCGGCGGGACTTTGGGCAGCAGCCGGATGGCGAGCCCGCCGGCCGACATCAGGACCGCCACGGTCATCGGGAGGAAGGCCACGCCCGTCCTGATCGGCGAGTATCCCTTGACGACCTGCAAGTAGTAGGTCATGAAGAGGAACGCCCCGAACATTCCGACCATGGACAGGCCCACGCTCAGATAGGCGCCGCCGCGGGTTCGGTTGGCGATCAGGCGCGGCGGCAGCATTGGCTGCGACACCCGGCTCTCGACGAAGGCGAACACAGCGAGCAGCACCGCGCCACCAACTAGCAGACCGATGACCTTCGCCGAGCCCCAGCCGTCGGACTCCGCCTGGCTGGTGCCGTACACGATCGCGACCAGCCCGCTGGTCACCAGCAGCACGCCGGGGATGTCGAACTGAGCCTTGCCTTCGCTTCGCGACTCGGCCAGCATCACGTACCCGCCGACCACCGCGATCAGGGCGATCGGAACGCTGACGTACAGGCACCAGCGCCAGTCCAGGTAGTCGGTCAGCGCCCCACCGGCCAGCAGTCCGATCGCGCCGCCCACGGCGGTGATGGCGCCCCAGATCCCGAACGCCTTGACACGCTCCTTGGGCTGAGTGAACGTCACGGTCAGCAGCGACAACGCGGAAGGCCCGAGCAGCGCGGCGAACCCGCCCTGCAGGGCACGGGCGCTCAGCAGCATCTCGAAGTTGTTCGCCGCGCCGCCGAGCGCCGACGCGCCGGCGAAGCCGAGCAGTCCGATCAGGAAGGTCCGCTTGCGGCCGGTGTAGTCGGCGATCCGGCCGCCCAGCAGCAGCAGGCTGCCGAACGCCAGCGCGTACGCGGTGATGATCCACTGCCGGTCGCCGTCGGAGATCCCCAGATCCCGCTGGAGCGACGGCAGCGCGATGTTCACGACCGTCCCATCCAGAACGATCATCAGCTGGGCCAACCCTATGAAGAACAGCGCGGCCCAGCGGCGCGAATCGGCCGCCGTGCCCTGCGCCTTCGTGGTTACCATGACTTCGTCCCTACTCGTGGTGTTGCGTAGCGCGCGAATCGTTCGCGCGGCGTCCTGACGGTCACAAGATCCCGGCGACCCAGGCCCTGTGACAGCGCGGGCGTATGACATGGATCACCGATCGTTGGTGTCACAAAGCGGTGGGGAGCGGCCTCTACTGCGGGTGGCAGGACCAACGTTGAGCAGGCAGAAGTCAGGCATGAGCCCAGCGCAGCCAACGTCCCACGGAGCTGCGACGGAGCAGCTATTTGCCCATAGCAACTTTTAGGCAGCTCACAGTCTTCCGCGGAGTTGACCCTGCTCACGGCCGGTGCGGGCCAGCGTGTGGTCGATGCCGGCATGCCTCAGCGGCTATCCCGAACGAAGGTGTGCGAGAACTGGGTCCATCACCGGTTGGCTGCAGTCGATCGTGTCAGCATCCTGCCCACTGGTCGGTCGTCTGGATCGGCGTCGTCGCCGGCGTCTCCGCCATCGGCGGCCTGGTTACCGGACTGATGGCGATCGGTACGTCGACGAAGCCGCCGACCGCGATCGACACCGGCAGCTTCCTGCTCAGCTGCGTTGTGATGAGCGTAATGTCGATTCGCAGCCTGCGGGAGGAGACCATGACGGTCGTCGTGACAGTCCCGAGGGCCGGGAACGAGACCGCTCCGATGTCCCTCGACGACGCCGACCTCCTGGCCGTGGTCGTGGGGTCCAGCTTCGGCGTACCTCTGGTCTTGGTCTTGCTGCTCGGCGGGATGGCGTTCACCCAGGAGTTCCGCTACGGCACCGCTACGTCGACGTATCTGGTCGAGCCGCGCCGGGCCCGCGTGCTTGTCGCCAAGTTGCTGTCGATGACGCTTGCCAGCCTGGTCATCACCACGACGACGCTCGCGCTCTCGATCCCGGTCGCGATCGCACTGATCCGGTCTCGCGACGGCGCCGCGACCATCGGGGCGCAGTTCTGGCAGATGCTCGCGGCCAGCTTCGTCATCATGGCTGTGTACGCCGTCATCGGAGTCGCGCTGGGCGCACTGGTCCGCAACCAGATCGTCGCTGCCGTGGCCGTGCTGGTCTGGATGCTCGCCGTCGAGCAGATAGTCATCAACGCGTACCCAACGGTCGGGCGATGGATGCCCGGAGGCGCCACCAACGCCCTCCTGCAGCTCAGCCAAGAGATGAACCTCGAAGGCAAGCTCCTGTCGATACCCGCAGCCGGCCTGCTGCTCTTCAGTTACACGGCCGCGGCCATTCTCCTCGCACTCCTCCTAACACCAAAGCGCGACGTCCTGTGACTTGACGCCAAGCACGTCCGGGCTCGGACCTACGACGAATTGGTTCGGAAGCCGGCGCTTTTCCACGCTGGCGTCATACCGGAGCCGACCAAGGACGCAAGGGACAGACGGCTGTACTACTCCAGAGCCCGCTAGTTGGCATCCTTCGGTCGTGGCCACCGGGCCTGGGGCACATCTCGAGGTCTCGAACGAGCTGACCTCAATCCCCGATGTCAGATGCGGGCAACTCAGCCGACGGATGCGATGTCCACATGCCAAAAGAAACGTGGCTCGGATCCAAGGCCGTCGCGAACCACCGGTCATCACCACCCAACGCGGTGCGCGCTCGCTCCACTAGACCGCCACGCGCCTCGACCTCCCTCAGAGCCTCCTCCAGATCGGCTACCTCCACATACAGCCGAGTACCCGCACAAGGATGGTCCGCGCCAGCAGAGCGCTGGAGTCCACCGATGCTCTCGTCACCAAGCTTGATAATCCAATAGTCGGCACCAAGCTCGCTGTCCGCGAAGGCCTCCTCGAAAGCCCAGCCCCACATCGCGCCGTGAAACCGCTGGAAGACCTCCGGCGCAGGTGTCTCAATTTCCCACCAAACGATCTGCGACATGCAGCGAGCATGCCACTTTCGGATCCCACCTGGACAGTCTGTGTCGCGCCGTGCGCACGCCCGATCACGACCAGTTCCTTCCGCAGACGACATCGGGCAGGAGGACTGACATCCACGCCTCCGGCCGAAGCCGCGACCACGGTCTGACCGCGACCCCCAACCGCAGGCCCCTCAATGGCGACAGTCGAACAGGACGCCCTACCGGTATTCACCATCCTGAAACGGATATTGCGGCACCTTCGGTGCTCCGCCGTTCATCCATCGTGGAAGATCCCACGAGCCGATATGCCGCCGGTCAGGTTGCCCGAACACACTCGTGTGCATCGGTCGCGGACGTCTCGTCGATTAGCCATTGAGCCAGCCGGAGATCAGTTCGACGTTGACCTGGGCTTCGTCGAAGATCCAGAAATCCTCGACTGGGGGCATCGAGGTGCGGTCCGCGCCGAGGTGCAGGATGCCGAGGGAGACGGACGGCAACTCGCTGATTGTGAGGAGGTAGCCGAGCTGGCCGGCCATGACGTCGGTGTCCCCCATGACGTTTCGGAGGACGGCCTCCTCGATCAAAACGGCGAACGTCCGGTCTTTCTGGTGGAGCAACTTCAGGCGCTCGTTCCGCACCTTGACGGCGCCCTCGACGTCATCTGGCAGTTCCAGCGAGGCGATGAGATCGGCGGTCTGGTCAGACGCTTCGCACTGCGCAGCCCAGAGACGAAGGTCTTCAGCCGATGGCGCTGTCTTGCCGTTCTCGATGCGCGAGACCTTCGACTCGCTCCAGCCGCACGATGACGCGAGCGCGAGTCCGGTGAGACCGGCGGTCTTCCGTATCTCACCGAGACGGACGCCGAAGTCACGTTTGGCCTTCTGAGCGTTCGAGAAGGCGGGGGGATCGGCAAGGGTTACAGGCCTCTTGTCAGCTCGGTTGGTAATCCCTGTGCGGGATCGCTCGATCCCAGACAGCATCGAATGCAGCGACGCACAACTTAGCGATGTCGGGATCGTCGGTACGCTCTTCACCCACCCATGTCCCGTAGCCGTCGCAGAAGCTCCAAAGCACGATTTGCTCGTCGAGTTTGAACCCCTGGATCACGGCACCGGGTCTGGCCTGTAGGCGCCGGCTATACCGGACTAAGTGACTCCTGCCGGCCCGCCAGCACCAGGCCCGCGCTCCATCCAGGGGCGCGGCCCCCTGCCGGCGGGCCGATCCATGTCAGGTCGTGTCCCGTCCGCGCGAGCAGCCAGGCGGTCACCGAGTTCGAGTTCCACATGTCACCGGCACCCAGTTCATCCCGGCCCCAGGTCAGAGGCGGAACCGAGACGATCAACTCGATCAGGCGGGCAGCCCGGTGGTCCGTGCTCATGCGCCGCGGGCCGGCTACGGCCTCGTCCACATCAGGGATCCGTCCGTCCCGCCAGCAGCGAACCTCGTACCGGAAGTACCGCGACCGGCCGAGCCACTTCATCACGACCGGCCCCTCGCAGACCACTCCGCGATCCACCTTGTCGTCGCCCCAAACCGGCGCCATCTCGATCACGAACCTCCTCCCCCGATCCCGTACCTCGAGCGCGGAGTGGAACAACTCCTCAGCCGGGCGGTCACCGTGTCGCGAGGCGACCGCCTCCATCACCCGGCCGTTCCACCGCACCGACCGGCCACCGGCCCCGAGCGGCAGCCAGTACAAGTCAATCCATGAGTCCGTCACTCCGGATTTCTTCATCGGAGGCGGCGGGTGTACGCCGTAGGCTTGTGCGGCACGATGGCGACCGGCGTGGCCACCGCCACCATCGCCCGGCGGGCCACCGGATCGCCGATCGGTAGCCGTCCCGCATGGGCACCCAGGACAACCAGCCCGACCTCGTGTGCCTTGTGGACCAACGCCGCCACGACGGGACGATTCGTCAGGTAGCGGGTCACCTGCACCTCGGGATAGTCCGCCGCCGACCTCGCGAGAACCTCCGCGAGAGCGAGATCGCCCTCGCGTACCCAGGAACCATCGGGCGACAAGGGCCGCCTGACAGCGTGAACCGCGATCACGTTCCCCTGGCGCTCGGCCGCTGCCTGGAAGGCGAACTCAACCGCCTCGGACGACAGCACGGTACCGTCGGTGCCGACCGCAACGTCCCGATGGCCCGGTGCCAGCTTCCACGACCCTGGTACGACGACCAACGGGCAGTCGCTTCGGCGCGCGAGCGCAAGATTGGCCCGCGCCGCGATCAGACGCTCCGGTCCCCGACGCCGCGCGCGCCCGACCACCAACAGCCGCGCGTCGCGGGCAGCGCCGGACAGGACCTTCGCCCGTGCGCCTTCTGCGGGCGCCAGTGTCACCTGCAGAGCCTGACCGACCTGACGGCGTACATGGGCCGCAGCGATCCGCAGGAACTCCCCGACCCGTTCGGGTGTCTGCCACGGCTTATGCACAGCCTGCGGACCGCGAGCAGGGTACGCCGCCACCAGCACCAGCCCGACGCCGGAGCGCATCGCCTCCGTGCACGCGTAGTCGATCACCCGCAGTCCTTCAGCGGATCCGTCGACCTCGACGACCACTGGTCCGGTCCGCTCCCACCCGCCCATCAGGAGATCGCCGCGCGGAACGGTCTCATCCATGGCTTGGACGCTGTCCTGCAGGTTGGTCGAGGAGGCCACGATCGTTCCTTCGGTTCGGGGATGTAGCTCCGATCGTCGCGTCCCGGCGCGCCTCACCGGCAGAGTCGCAGTCCCCCTGACCGAGTGCCGAAAGACCCCCCTGGTCAGGTAGACACCGGATCGGCTGGGACCTGCCGCGCCGGCTGTCCAGGCACTGCGGCGAGAGCTTCAGCTGGTTCCCTCCGGCTGTTGTCCGGATTCGTTCCGGAAGGCATCGACGGCGGTCGGCAGGGTCAGGTAGATCCGGTCGGCGCCGAGCCGGTCGAGGAAGCCGGCAGCCGCCAGGTCGTCGCGAAGGTCTTGTTTGACCCGGGCCAGGGCGAGCACGATGCCGCGGCCGGCGAGCTCTTCACGCAACGCGTCCAGGGCGTCGATCGCGGTGATGTCGATCTCGACGTTCGCCTCCGCGTTGAGCAGCAGCCATCGCACCGGCTCCGGTGAGCTGTCAACTGCCGCCAGGGCCCGTCGACGGAAGTTCTCGGCGTTCGCGAAGAAGAGAGGCGAGTCGTACCGGTAGACGACGAGCCCAGGCACCGGACGTGCCTGCGGATAATCATCGAGGTCGTGCATGCCCGGAACTCCAGGTGCGATACCGAGGATGGCGTCGTGTGGACGTGCCACTCGACGGAAGAGGTCCAGTACGGACAGAGCAACCGCCACCAGTACGCCGTACAGAACGTCAAGGGCGACGACGCCTACGCAGGTGGCCAGAGCGAGGATCAACTCACTGCGACGGAACCGTGCGATGCGTCGGAACTCGCCCAGATCGACCAGCCGCAGTGCGGCGTACACGACCAGTGCACCGAGTGCGGCGGTCGGGAAGGTGGACAGCAGCGGCCCGGCGACCACGAGCGTCAGGATCACCGTCGCGAGCACCACCAGTGAGTACGCCTGGCTCTTCGCGCCGGCGGCGGCTGCCACAGCGGTGCGACTGCCGCTGCTGCTGACCGGGAACCCTTGAAGTGCTCCTGCCGTCAGGTTGGCTGTTCCGATTGCGAGGAGCTCTGCATCCGCGTCGATGCGCTGTTGTTCCTTGGTGGCGAAGGCGCGACCGGTCAGCACCGTGTCCGTGTAGCCGACGAGGGCTACGCCGAAGGCGGGAATGATCAGCATCCGGAGGTCGCCACCGTCGACAGTCGGCAGTGCCGGGCTCGGTAGTCCCGAAGGAACAGCACCGATCACAGCGACCCCATGATCGCCCAGCCCGGTCACTGCAACTACTGCAGCCGCCGCAGCCATCACCAGGAGCGGACCAGGCAGACGCGGCGTCCACCGAGACACGGCCAGGAGCAGCCCGAGTACGACGACGGACAGGATGACGGTCTGCGGATGCCACGAATGCACGTGCCGGGCGGCCGAGACCAGTTCCGCCACCGGGTTGTTGCCCGTGACAACAGAGCGGGTCATCCGGCCCAGTTGACCCGCGATCATGATCACCGCGATGCCGGCCATGTAGCCGATCAGCACCGGTCTCGACAGGAGATCGGCCAGGAATCCGAGCCTGAGAAGCCACGCCAGGATGCAGATGAGCCCAACTATGAGAGCCAGCGCCGCTGCCAGTTCCACGTAGCGCCTGGGATCCCCGCCGGCCACCGCACCAACGGTTGTGGCCGTCATCAGCGCAGTCGCCGACTCCGGTCCGACTGACAGCAGCCGCGAAGTCCCCAGTACGGCATAGACAGCGAGCGGCCCGAGGACAGCCCACAAACCGGTGACTGCAGGCAGCCCGGCGAGCTGGGCGTAGGCCATCGCCTGCGGAACCAGGTAGGCGGCTACGGTGACGCCCGCGATGATGTCGGGTCGCAGCCACCCCCGCTGGTATCCCCGTAGACCGCTGGCCCAGTTCCTAGCCATTGCCGGATCAGTACGTCGGTACTACGACGTCGGTGCCCGACTGAACCTCGCGGGCCGCCTCGCGATCGGACCAAACCTGAACCATCACGAGCCCAAGTCTCCCACCGGCGTACCGGACTCTCTATCGCCCCGTCACTACCCGACTCCGGCCCGGCCGATGTCGAGCTGGACAAACTCACCGTCGTACTCGCCTAGTAGCCGGGATAGAACCTGACCACTGTCGTGGTGCCGTCGGAGCCGGTGATCAGCAGGGACTCCGGTTTGGCCGCAGGGTCGATGGCCACCTTGACTGGGTGGGTGACGAGATGGCGGAGGGCGACCGGGAGTCTCGCCGTCGTACCGCCGACGACGACGAGCGCGGTGTCCGCCTTGTGGTCGTAGGTCGTGTAGGCGAACGGAAGACGCTCGACTTCGACCTGGTCGCCGAGCGATGCGCCCATCACCTCGATGGTCACGTAGTCACCTTCGTGCTGCCAGGTCAGTCGGTCGAGTTCGGACTGCCAGGCGTTACGGTCGATCTCGATGATCGTGGCGGTCATGTGAGTCCCTCCTTCTGCCCGCGATCGGCGGTCTGGCGGTGATCCGGCTCGGCAGAGATCTCGATCTTGCGGGGTTTGGCCTCCGCTGCGACCGGGATCCTCAGCGTCAGGACGCCGGCGTCGTATGTTGCCTGGATGTGGTCGGTGTCCATACGCACTTCGGTCATAGCATGTCATCTGTATGTTGACAAGTATACCTGTCAACGTACCGACGACACGAGTCGGCCGGGAGGAGGATTTGGATGTCTCAGAGTCAGCTGACGCCGGGGAGACATCACCTCCGTGACGAGGTCAGTCCGACCCCGTACGGCGGTTCTGGTCGGTGGCCCGGATCTCCTCGGTGGTCCGATCGAGCGCCTTGATCCGGTCAGCGAAGGCAGGATGGCTGCGGCTCAGCCGCGGACCCGCGTCGGCCAGCGGGCCCAGGAGGTCGGCCGCGTCATTGCCACCGAGTGCCTGGCGGACGCGGTCGACACTCGCACGGGCAGTCGGGGTCAGCCCCTTGAGGGCGGTGACCTCGCCGGCCAACTGCCGTAGTGCGGCGGCATTCTCGCGAGCCCAACCGGCGACAACGCGATCACCGGACCGTTTGTCGCGCGCTGCCTGAACGCGCTGTTCCCGGGTGGTCTCCGGCTTGTCGTCGGAACCCGGATTGAGGCGGAGGTAACGACCCTCGGCCGCCTGACGACTGGTGAGCCCGAGGGCGGGCGCGATCTCGGTCCAGGTGACACCACACGCCCGAGCCGCGCCGATCAGCCTGGGTTCCCAGTCGGTCAGCTGATCCCGAAGCTCTCGGAGGGCGGTGAGCGCGGCCAGCAGTTCCGGGCCGTCCACCGCTTGCGCGTCCTGGACCGCCGTACGCTTCGCTGCTTGCCGGCGACCACCGTTGGCACGGTCCGGGACCCCGAGCTTGGTGATCACCTCGATCAGTCGCGTGACCGCCTGCTCGGCCACGGAGTCCGTGGCCGAACGAGATCGGCTCGACCTAGTAGCCACCAGAAACCTCCACGTCGTCAAGTCGACGACACTGGCTCTTGTCGTCGTTCACATGACAGGCTAGCGCGTCGTCGCACCAGTGCCCGCACAGCCTGTCGCGACGGGGCGGCGCAGACAGCCGAGGCTGAATGTGATGTTGTCAACTAATCGTTGACTTGCGGAAATGTCAACGGCCCAGTATTGGTTGGACAGAGCAAAAGCTCCGATCGACAACTACACGTTGGAGGTGAAGACGATGATGATCCGCACTGATCCATTCCAGGTGTTCGACCAGCTGACCCGGCAGCTCACCGGCCCGTGGACCGGGCCGACCGCGATGCCGATGGACGCCTACCGGTCGGGTGACGACTTCGTAGTCTCGTTCGACCTTCCCGGCGTCGATCCTGAGGCGATCGATGTGAGCGTCGAGCGCAACGTGCTCACGGTCAAGGCAGAGCGGCCCGGCCTGACGGTCGGCGACGGCGACCAGGTCCAGATCTCCGAGCGACCGCAAGGGACCTTCACCCGGCAGGTCTTCCTCGGCGACAACCTGGACGCCGACCGCATCGAGGCCGGCTACGAGGCCGGTGTGCTCAGGCTGCGGATCCCGATCGCGGAGCAGGCCAAGCCCCGCAAGATCGAGATCAACGGCGTCGACCGCAAGCAGATCAACGCCTGACACCGCACCGGCCGGCCGGCGGCCCAGCGCGAGCCGTGGGCCAGCCGGAACCGGTCCGCTGCCGTTGTTCGGGGGCTCGGCCACTGCCTCTGATCGAGGCGGACATCACGAGTCGGGCCGCCAAACCCCGAACCGCGGCAGCGGACCCCCACAGCACGAACGTGAGAGGTGAGCACCATCGATCGCAGCGGCTGGTCTCCGTTCCCGGTGGACCTCGAAGAGACCGACGATGCCTATGTCGTCGAGATCGACCTGCCCGGCGTCTCGCGTCGCGACGTCACGCTGGAGGTCAACGGCCGCGAACTGACGGTGCACGGCGAGGTGAAGGAGCGGGAGCGCAAGGGCTTCGCGCGCCGGCAGACCCGCCGAACCGGTCGGTTCCACCACTCGGTCGCCCTGCCGGGCGAGGTCGACGTCGAACGTATCAAAGCATCTCTGGACGACGGCGTACTGATGGTCCGGGCGCCCAAGTCACAAGCTACCAAGGCGCATCGGGTTCAGATCGACAGCGGCCGGTCCGCGAGCTGAGTCGCGGGCCGGCCACCCGGCCGGACGAACTTCTGGGGAGACGATCTTCGGTGAAGAGCACGGCGCCGCGCCGGCTGATCGCGATGCTCTTCGGGTATCCGCTGGTCACGACCGCGATCGCATTCGATGCAGTATGGGCCTTCATCCATCGCGATTGGTGGACACCGGCGGTGTACTCCCTGGCAATCACCGCGATTACCGGCGCGGTCGCCGCCTGCTCAGAACACATCCTCGAAGTACCGCCAGCGGTCCAGGTGGTCGCGATCGCGGCGAATCTCGTCCTGGCCAACACGGCAATGATCACCGCCGTCGGCGAGGTGTCGAAGCACAGTCCCCACCCCGGCGGCGACACAGCCGTCACGCTGGTCTTCAACTTCGCCACCCTGACCGTCACCCTCCTGATCTGCCACCTCGGCGAGACCATCGCAGAGGTGTTCCGCACTCGCCACCCCCCGGCACCCAACCTTGCAGACAAGTGGCCAAGCTCCTACAACGCCGCAACACTGCCGCTATCGAACGTCGTGCAACCGACGCTCATCGATCTGGACCGCGGCCGCGGAGCCCTCCGCGCCATCGGTCACTTCGACCGAACGGATCAACAACATCCGATGACTCGACCTCGCTCGACCACGACTGGGAGGCGATGATCCACCAGTTGACCGGTCTCCAAGACCACCGCCGCCATCATCCACCTGGTCGATCTCCCGGACGTGGGCTCGGACGTCGTTCGTCGCATTGTCACCGCAGGCAGGAGCAGTGATCCAACCCAGGTGCTGCTGCGGGCGGGCTTCCATGGATCGGGTGGGCATCCAGTGCTGCTGGGCCGAGCGCACTGGGCCGGCGCGCTGGCCGCGGCACAAGGCGACCGCGGCGCAAACGCCTACCTCACTGCCGCGGGTTGCATGCTCGTCCCTTGCGAAGACCTTGCTGAGGGCAACGATCGTGATTCGTGACGGGCAACGGCCAAGTCCGCGGTCTCACGGTGAATCCGCCCCGTGGTCGACGACAGCGGCTGTCCGCTGGCGTCGCTGCGGGTCGCGATGATCTCCGCCGCGATGGAAATCGCAGTCTCCTCAGGGGTTCGTGCGCCGAGATCCAGACCGGTGGGTGAGGTCAGCCGGGCGAGCTCGGCCTCGGTCACGCCCACCGCTCGCAACCTGGACAACCGATCCTCGTGGGTTCGACGCGAGCCCATCGCGCCGATGTAGCCGGCGTCGGTACGCAAAGCCACTTCCAGCAACGGTACGTCGAACTTCGGGTCGTGAGTCAGCACGCACAGTACGGTGCGGCGATCCACCAGGCCCTGTTCGACCGCCTCGGCGAGGAAGCGGTCGGGCCAGCAGACCACCACCTCGTCCGCCTCGGGAAACCGCAGCCGGGTGGCGAACACTCCTCGCGCGTCGCACACCGTCACGTGGTAGCCAAGGAACTTGCCGACCCGGGCCATGGCCGCCGCGAAATCGATCGCGCCGAACACGATCATCCGCGGCGGTGGCGCGAACGCTTGGACGAACACCCCGACCTCGGTGCGCCCGCACTCCCCCTGCGCGCCGTAGTACCGAATCCCTGTCGCGCCCTGGTCAAGCATGGCGACGGCGTCCTCGACCACGGCAGCGTCCAGGCGCGAGTCACCGAGACTGCCGGCGATCCGATCCGGCCAAACGACCAACCGCTGACCCAGGCGATCTCCGGCCGCGACCACGGTCGCAACCGCAACTGGCCGGCCCGAGTCGACCGCATCGGCCACCGCATCGAATTCGGCGAACGAGGCTAGGTCGACCGGCTGCACCAGGACCTCGATCACGCCCCCACAGGTCAGTCCCACGGCGAACACGTCATCATCGGAGACGCCGTACCGCCGTATGGACGGCAGGCCGGTTTGGATGACGTCCCGAGCCACTTCATACACGTCGGCTTCGACGCAGCCGCCGGACACGCTGCCGACCACGACGCCCTCGTCGGAGACTGCCATGGCCGCGCCTGGTTGGCGAGGGGCCGAGCGGAACGTGTCGATCACAGTAGCCACTGCGAACCGGCTGCCGTCCGCGTACCACTGCCGAATGGGAGGGAGCAGGTCACGCACGCCGACCCTCACATGTCCTTGGCGCCGGCATTGATGGCCTCGCGAATACGGGAGTAGGTTCCGCATCGGCAGATGTTGCGGAGCTCGTCCAGGTCCGAGTCGGTGATCTCGTGGCCCTCCGCGCGGGCCTGCTTGACCTTGGCCACGGCCGCCATGATCTGGCCGGGTTGGCAGTAACCGCACTGGGCGACGTCATTGTCGAGCCAGGCCTGCTGCATCGGGTGCAGGTCCTTGCCGACGGTCGCCGGCAGGCCCTCGATGGTGGTGATCTCGTCGGCCGGCTGGATGTCCTTGACCTGCACAGAGCACGGGTTGAACGCCTTGCCGTTGATGTGAGAGGTACACGACTTGCAGACCTCCAGCGCACACCCGTACTTCGGGCCGGTGACGCCGAGCAGGTCGCGAAGAACCCACAGGAGACGGACGTTGCCCTCGGCCTCGACGCTGATCTGCTTGCCGTTGAGCTTGAAAGTGTGCGTTGACATGGATTCCTCAGAAGGTGTGGTCGAGACCGTCGGTCGGTGACTGCGGGGTGGAGGGCTCCAGCGGCAGCGGTTCGAAGCCGAGCGTGCCGTGGTTGATCGGGAAGTACGTCGGCATGGTCCCGGTGGCGCGGGCATAAGCACACGCGACCGCGGCGAAAGCCGGCGCCACCGCCAGCTCGCCGGCACCGCTGGGGCTGTCACTGGTGTTGGGCATGATGATGACCTGTACGTCCGGCGGCGTGTTCCACTCCCGGGTGTAGAAGTAGTGGTCCCAGCTGCCTTCCAGGGGAATGCCGTTCTTGATGTGCAGGCTCGAGGTCAGCGCGAGCGCGATGGCGTCCTGCAGGCCGCCGATCATCTGCGCTTCCAGCCCGCGGGGGTTGATGCAGAACCCGGGATCGACCACGATCAGCGCCTTGGTCACCCGCGGGCCGCTCACGCCGTCCCGAATCGGCCTGTTCACCGTTTCCGGTCGGCAGTCGATCTCGACCAGCGTTGCGACCGCGCCCCGGTACTCCGCGTGCACCCCGACACCCTGCGCAACGCCCTTCGGCATCGCCTTGCCCCACTGGCCGACCTCGGCCGCCTTGTTCAGCACCGCCAGCAATCGCTGGTCCTTCAGGAAGTTGCGGCGGAACCGCACCGGGTCCTGGCCGAGCTTCGCGGCCAGCCGGTCGACCATGAGCTCCTCGGCACACACCACGTTCGGCGAGTAGATGTTGCGCATGCTGCCGGTGTTGAACTTCAGCGGGACCTCGTTGAGCAGCTGCGTGGTGACACCGAAGTTGTACGGCGAGGATTGGGTGAGCTCGAAGATCGTCTCGGCGAACGACAGGTTGCCGCCGACCGGTAGGTGCGCGGCGGTCGAGGTGATCATCTCGCCGAGCCCGTGACCGAAGTCGGTCTGCACACTGGTGTGTCGCTGCTCGTAACTGAGCACGTTGCCGGCCAGGTAGTTCACCCGCACACGCGACGTGCACATCGGGTGGACGCGCCCCTGGCGGAAGTTGTCCGTGCGCGACCAGGACAGCTTCACCGGCTTGCCCATCTTCTGGGAGATCTCCGCCGCCTCGGCCGCCACATCATGGAACAGGTGCCGGCCGAACGAGCCGCCACCCTGGATGACGTGCACCTTCACCGCGTCGATCGGCAGGCCGAGCTGTTTGGCGATGTCCTCCTGAGCGACGATCGGCACCTTGAGGCTGGACCAGATCTCCGCCCTGTCCGGCCGGACGTCGGCAATCGCACAGTCCGGTTCGAGCGGGCTGTTGCTGGCGAAGGCGAAGACGAATTCGGCGTCGATCGTGTTCGACAGCAGCGGCGGCACCACCATCGGCAGCTGGGCCGCGCGCAGCTTCGCCAGCACCGTGGCGTCGGACTCGCTGTCTACCGTGCCGGGGCCCCAGGTCGCGTCGACCACCTGGATGGCGTCGATGCACTGGCCGAATGTCTCGCCTCGGATCGCTACACCGTGGGTGATGGCTACAACGTCGGTGATGCCCGGCATGGCGCGAACAGCGGCGAGATTGTTGACCGACACCACCGTGCCGTTGATCGTCGGCGGCCGGGCCACCATGGTCGGTTTCGCGTTCGGGACCTGCATATCGGTCCCGAACTGCTTTTGGCCGGTAACGATGTCGAGAGCGTCGACGCGGTTGTGCGGGCGTCCGAGGATGGTGAACTGGGACTGGGACTTGAGGTGGGCCGACACCGTGATCGTCTGGGAGCTGGCGGCCGCCTTGGCCAATGACCCGTACGTCGCAGTCCGTCCGCTCGGGCCACTGACCACACCATTGCGGGTTGTCAACTGGCTGGCCGACACACCCCATTGCGCGGCGGCCGTTTCCACCAGGCGTTGCCGAGCGATCGCGGCGGCCGTGCGTACCGGGAGGTACATACTGCGCATCGAGTTCGACCCGCCGGTCAGCTGGTTCATCAGCAACTCCGGCCGTGCGTCGGCGAGGCCGATGGTGATCTTGTCCATCGGCAGATCCAGCTCCTCGGCGACCATCATCGCGATCGCCGTGGTCACGCCTTGGCCGACCTCGGCCCTGGGTACCGCGAAGAACGCCGTGCCGTCGGTCTTCAGCTCAACCGAGATCAGGCCGGACGTCGGCGCGGCGGCGAGGTTCTGCAGATCGCCGAGGTCGAAGATCTCCTCCGGCTGGGGCAGCGAGGGAACCGCGGCATCCGCCTCCCGCGGGTCGGCCGAGTCGGCGATCCAGCTCACACCGACCGCGAGGGTCGGCGCGGCGAGCAGATAACCGAGGACGCGACGGCGCCCCAACCGACCGCGTTCGTCGGCCGGCTTCTCTGGTGCCTGCTGCGGCGAACGACGGTGTTCGGCCATGAAGATTCCTCCGTGCTCGACCAATGGGTGGGAACGCAGTCTGGCACCGCCAACGGCGCGGCGGCATGGCCAGGACGCCTAGGTTTGGCTCAGCCAGACTGTGCACAACGCACAGCCGGAGGGATCAGCGGCTCTGCGGCGGAAACAGGTGGATGGCACGCAGCGCGAGGCCGAGCTCCAGGTGGAAGGCGGCGTCGGTCAGGTCGCGGCCGGTGATCTGATGGATCCGGTGGAGCCGATTGATCACCGTGTTGCGATGGCAGAACGCCAACTCGGCTGTGCGCCGTACGGAACCGCCCGCGGCCACCCACTGTTCCAGAGTGTCGAGCAGTAGTTGACGCTCGGCTGCGGGTACCTTCATCAGCGGCACCAGCCACGACTGGACGAGTTGCTCGGCCAGCTCCGGAGCACTGAGGAGCAATGCCTCGGGCAGGCGTTCCGTGAGCGACGCCACGCCGACCTGACCAGCCAGCAGGGTTCGCCGGGCCAGCATCGCCTGACGGTAGGCCGCGTCCACATTGGCCAGTCCGAAGACGACGCTGGACAGGCCGGCGGGCGCATGGACGGCGTCGCGCAGCAATCGGAGTACCGTGTCCGGAGATTCCGCGCCCAGGGCAAGCAATCCGACGACCGTGTGCGCACGCACCTGCCACGCCGAGCCGACCCGGACGCCCACCAACCGCCGTTTGAGCGAGGCGGTCGTGCAGTCATCGTCGATCAGGTTGTCGATCGCCACCACTGCGTACTGGCCGTCCACCGGGACGTCGAGGACCGTCGCAGCCTCCTGGACGAAGGCTCGTTCCTTGGCGCGGCCATGCAGCAACCCTTCCCAGAGCGTCGACCTGCGTTGCTCGTCGGCGCGGACGAGTTGGCGTTCTGCGGTGTGATAGGCGGCGGCAACCTGCGAGGACGTGTTGTCGACGACCTCCCAGACCTTGCTCGCTATGTCCAGCAGGGCATCGGAGTCGACCACGCCCTGCGCACGGGCCTCGTCGATCAGCGCCTCCCACACCAGCCGCCCGCCGAGGCGGAACGAGCGCAGCACGTCATCCAGCGGCATCCGCTGCTCGGCCCGGCGACGTCCGGTTTCCTGCGCGGCATCGAAGTACTCATCAGGTGCGGACCGGCCCGGGCGGAGATCCGCGCCGGCGACCATCTGCACAACCCGGGCGACGTTGTCGTGACATGACTGCCACAGGTCATCCAGCGGAACCGCGTCCATCTCGCGATAGGCAGGATTCTGCTCGTAGATGGTTTCCACCAGCGCGTCGGTGATCGCCGGCAGGTGAAGCAGCACGCTCCCGGCCAACGACTCCGCAGTTCGCGGCGTCAAAGGCTGTACCGCGTCCCGACGTGCCACCTCACTCATTGTCGGCACAGCATTGCACACCGTTCGCACGCCTCACAGTCCTGCCCATGCCTCGCGACGGCGCGGCCGGGCCCACTGCGATCTGGCGGGAGGCCAGCCAGCACGATGCAACGGAAGCCTGGAGGCGACATGTTCGAAGCACTGAGTCTCGAGCCGGCGGACAGTGCCGTGTACGTCGCTCTGGTGGGCAACCCTCGAGCGAGCACGGGCGAACTTGCCACAACCGTCCGGCTGTCCCCGGCTCAGACCAGATGTGCACTGGTCCGGCTAACCGAGCGCGGTTTGGTCAGCCGGCTTCCGGGACGGCCGGTGCGCTATCTCGCCGCGCCACCAGACGCCGCGATCGGCGAACTGATCGGCGCGGTCGAGTCGAAACTGTGGCAGGCGCGCGACGCCGCACAGGCACTGATGGAGACGCACCGGGCCGCATCTCGTTACATCCATCCGGAGCAGTCATTGGAGGTGCTTGTCGGCCAGGACACCATCGGTCGCAGAGTGGCGCACATCGAGAACAGCGCGAAGACGCAGATACGCGGCTTCGACAAGCCGCCCTACGCCGGCACGCCCGGCGCGAATGTGGAGAACCAGGGCCAGCGGCTGCGCCGGGGCATCCGGTATCGGGTGATCTACAGCCGGAGCGCGGTCGCCTGGCCCGGGCGGCTACGAGCCGGCCTACTCGCCACCCTGCGCGAGGGTGAACAAGCCCGAGTAAGGCCGGACCTGCCGCTGAAAATGATCAGCGTCGATGACCGGATGGCCGTCATTCCCATCAGCGCCAGCGAGCAGACCACCATCGCCTACGTGATCCATCCATCCTCCCTCCTCGACGCGCTGATCACGCTCTTCGAGGCGGAGTGGGACCGGGGCGTGCCACTGTCCGTCGACGGGCCGGTGGACGGCGCGAGCGGACCGTACGAGGCAACCAAGGATCTCCTGATGCTGCTCGCTTCAGGACTGACCGACCAAGGCATCGCCAGGTCGCTGGGCTGGTCGATGAGAACCACGCAGCGCCGAATCCACGCGCTGATGGAAGACCTCGGTGCCACCACCCGCTTCCAGATGGTCATGAGCGCCAAAACGCGTGGCTGGCTGTGACTGCCTGGACCCAACCGCCGCCGGGCGGAACGCGCTCTCGATGCCTCGTGGGAGGCGGACGGCGGCCTCGACCCAGAAGTACCTCAAATCAGTCTCTGACCTGCCGGAACGTAAGCGAATCCGCATGCCCGAGATAGCGCGGGAGATGACGAGGCGCTGGATCTCCGAGGTGCCTTCGAAGATGGTGTAGATCTCCTCCAGCCTCACGCCGAGTGAGTCGATGGACACCACATATGGCGTCTGACCTGCGGGTTTGCTTCTCATTGCTGATCAACCGTGATCGTGGTTTGTCAGCGTCCCACGGAGCTGTGACGGAGCAGGAACTTGCCCATAGCAACGTTGTTTGACGCAAGAACCATCTACTCAGGAGCTACTTGGGTAAGGCCCGATCCGGCGCTCCGCGGCCTGTGGACGCCCGGCCGATGCAGTTCACCTACTGACCACGACTAGGCCCCTTGCCATCGGCCGTCCGAAGTGTTGATAGCTTGACGAGCGGCGATGGGCGCAGTGAGCATTCGAGGATCGGCCAGACGCAGATGGTGCGCGCGGTGGAGGGCGTCGGCCGGAGGTCGCAAGCCCGGGCCGCGCTGCGCCCCGCTTGCGGCGCGCCCCGGTCCTAAGAGCTGTAACCGGCAGGCTCTCGGGGTGCAGCGGTCGCATCTACAGAGGTAGGCAGCCTCCCTGCCCACCGCCGCGTGACATGACTCGTGACATGAAATCGCGTCAAGCAGAGTCGGCGCAGTCAGCTAAAAGGGCTGGGATTCGAAGTCGCGGAGCTGGCCGGTGTGGCAAGTCGCGTGGCTCTCACCGTCCCCGGCACCGGCGATCCCGCACGTGACCATTCCCCGGCATCGCCATCGCCGGCCCAGCAGCGAGTCGGTCGTCCTGCACTGGGCGCACGCGCCGGCGGTCGATGCCGTGACGACGCCGTTGCGCACGTTGGTCGATTGCGCGCGGACCCTGTCGTTCGGGCCCGCGCCTGCCATCGCCGACTCGCCCGCCCGGGCACGATCGGTCAGTCGCGCCGAGCTGCTGGCCCCGCTGGTCGGCAGCTGGGCAGTGCGGGTCGCGGCGCCGTACTCCGGGTCGCCGAGCATCTGGACGGACGCAGCGAGTCGGTTCTCGAATCGATACTGCGAGCGGTGTTGATCGAAGCCGAGCTCGACGGATTCGTTCCGCAGGTGCGGATCGGCGACGATCGTTTCCATGCCCGGGTCGACCTGGCGGACACCGGCCGGCGGCTCGTCATCGAGGCGGACAGCATGGCCGCCGCTTCGCCGTCCGCCAGCGGACCCGCCGCGCACGAAGGATTCGTCCCGGCTCGCTCATCGCTGGCTTTCCTCACACGGTCGGTCGGGCGTGGAGCCCGGACCGTGCGCTTCGTCGATGGAACGAACCGAGACGGATCCCTGGTCGTACGTCAGTTGGGCTGGGTGCCCGTCACCGTGACCTCGGCCAGGCTGATCACACCGGCGCTGGTGGCCGGCGACTGCACCTTGACGTAGCGGGCCACGGTGTTGGTCGGCAGACTGGTGACCGCCCCCGGCGTCGCCCCGAGGTTCAGCTTGATCACCGTGGAGTCGGCCATCAGCTGGGCGTAGGTCCGGCCCGACATGCTGGCGGTGGAGAGGAACACCACCGCGTTGTTCAGCTTGTCGGCCGAGGCGTCGGTCCGGTTGTGCACCGTGACGTTGCCGACCCGGGAATTGGTCAGCAGGTCGACCTGCCACCACGGCTGCGAGCTGGACGCCGTCCGGCTCACCGACCCGGCGGCGAAGACGCCGTTGGTGTTCCCGTCCACGGCCCGGGCGGCGGTGCCGACGTCGGTCGACGACTGCGTGGCCGGCCGGTTGGTGGACAGGTTCACGGCGCCGGTGGTGCCGCCGACCTGCACCTCGGCCAGGTTCAGGGTGGTGAAGATGCTCGACAGCTGCACCCGCACGTACCGGCCGGTGGCGTTGCCCGCGTTCAGGGTCAGGCTGTTGGTGGTGGACGAGAACGCCGAGAACGACATCTCCTTCACCGAGTCGTCGGCCTGCAGCGAAAACATCGACCGGCCGTTCATGTCGGTCGAGGAGATGAACACCGAGCCGCTGCCCATCCGGTTCGAGTCGGTCCGGCTCCACACCGTGACCGTGGAGACGGCCGCCGCGGAACCGAGGTCGACCTGCCACCACGGCTGGGTGGAGGTGTTGGTCTGGGTCACCGAGCCGCTCGCGAACACGCCGTTGGTGTTGCCGTCCACCGCCCGGGCCGCCACCGCGGTACCGCTGGTGCTCGACTGGGTGGCGGTCTTGCCCCGGGCCAGGTTCGGACTGGTGACGGTCACCGTGGTGGTCGACACCGCGCTGTCCACCTTGCCGTCCCGCACGACCAGGCTGAAGGTCAGCGTGGCCGGTGTGGCCGGGGCGATGAAGGTCGGCTTCTGCACCGTCCGGCTGGACAGCGTCACCGCCGGCCCACCGGTCTGGGTCCACATGTAGGTGAGCGGGTCGTTGTCGGCGTCGCGGCTGCCGGAGCCGTCCAGCGTCACC
>NZ_DASRXP010000012.1:0-7585 GCF_035687465.1 Kribbella sp. | reverse complement strand
CATCTACCGCGACGACGAAGGCACCGAACACGTTGTTGAATGGGTGACCCAGCAGGACGTCGACCTCGCGCGACGGATCACCGAGATCGCCGTTGACCACAAGGTCGACGCTGACCCGGCCTCGGTCAGCGACATCGAGCTCGGCCTCGACACGGCGCGTTCCGCGACCATCGCCCCGGTGTGGGCCGCCTTACTGACCGGGAACGCCGATGCCCAGGGCCGCGGGACCCCCGGCGACGAGATCCGGGATGCCACGGGACGGGTGCCAAACCTGTGGTTCGGGGACGCCGACGAACACGAGGCCCCGGGTCAGCGGTTCCACATCGAGATCTATGTGGCGCCCGAGGTGGCCGAGCAACGGATCGCCGCTGCCGTCGCCGCGGGTGGGACCGTCGTCGATGACAGCGACGCGCCCTCGCTCACCGTGATCGCCGACCAGGACGGCAACCAGGGAATCGTCTGCGTCGACGCGTCCGCTGCGAAGAAGGATTGAACTGGCAAGTCGGGTGACCCGTGGATCGCCTGGGCGGCTATGGCTGGTTTGTTGGCCCCTGTGGACCGCCTTACGGTGCGGGCTCTGGTGCGGTGTCCTGGGCTTCGAGCGGGACCTTGATGTGCAGGCTGGTGCCGTTGCCGGCGGGGCTGGTGACTCGGAAGGTGCCGCCGAGGGCTTCGACTCGATCCTTGAGGCCGACCAGTCCGGATCCGTCGCTGAGGTCGGCTCCGCCGATTCCGTCGTCGCGGATGGCCAGCTGCAAGGTGGTGTCCTGCGTGTCGAGAGAGACCTTCACGGCCGATGGGTTCGCGTGCTTGGCAGCGTTGGTCAACCCTTCCGACACCACGTAGTACGCCGCGACCTCGACCGGCTCCGGCAGTCGTCGGTCGCCGTGCAGGTCGAGCTCCACCGGTATCACCGAACGGCGGCACAGCGCTCGGATTGCCGGCCCCAGACCCCCTTCGGACAGGATCGCTGGGTGGATCCCGCGGGCGAGCTCTCGCAGCTCGTCGGAGACGCTCGTCAGTCCCTCGGAAACTTGCGACAAGCCGCCTTCGAGCTCACCGAGCTGCGGGGGCACTATCGCCCGCGCGGCGCGCAGCTCGAGCCCGAGCGAGATGAGTCGCTGCTGGGTGCCGTCGTGCAGATCGCGCTCGATCCGCTTCCGTGCATCATCGGCGGCGGCGACGATTCGGGCGCGGGAGGCGGCGAGATCGGCTCGGCTCTCGGCGTTCGCGATCGCCGTCGCCACGAGCTCGGTGAAGGACGCAAGGCGCGACTCGGTGTCCGCAGGCAGTTGTTGCCCCGGCCTCGAGTGAGCGGCCGTCACACCCCAGAGGCGGCCATCGACGACGATCGGGGCCCCGACTGCTGAACTGGCGCCGTCGTTCCGGACGGCGACCCCAACCGGACCGGACGCATCGGCATAGTCGTCGATCCGGGCCGAGCGGCTCGTCTCGAAGACGATGGTGGTGACGTTGTTTCCCCCAATGGGCCACCGGCCGCCGACGGGGAACGCGTCGCCGACCGCGCTCGAGGTGGCGATGACGGTGAACGTGTCGTCGGACTCGTAGCGGGCCATCGCCGCGAACTCGACGGGCACCAGGCGCCCGGCCTCCTCGATGACCGCCGTGAACACTTTCTCCGGCGCCACCCCTTGCGCCACCAGGGTCGCGACCCGGCGCAATGCCTTCTGCTCCTCGACCAGCCGGGTCAGCCTCGCCCGGCTCTCCGCGTTCGCGATCGCCGTCGCCGACAGTTCCGTAAAAGCGGCGATCCTCGCCTCCGTGTCCGCCGGGAGCGATCCGTCGTGCTTCGACGAGGCGATCATCACCCCCCAGAGGGCCAGGTCGACCATGATCGGGGCGCCAACCGACGAGCGCAGCCCCATCTCCCGGCCCATTGCCGCCCCGGGCCCGGGAACATGCTCGTAGCCGTGGATCCGCGCGGGCTTCCCGGTGCGAAACACCCGCACCGCGACGCTTTCACCCTTGAGATCGACCCGCGCCCCCACCGCTATGTGATCCCCCGCGGAGCTCCAGGCCGCCACTGCCGTAGCCGTCCCGTCGGGCTCGTAGCGCGCCAGGTGAGTCACGTCGACATCCAGGAGCAGACCGACCTCACGCGCGACCGCCTCGAACACGTCGGATGGCGGGACCCGGCGGGCAACCAGCGTCGCTACCCGTCGCAGGGCGGCGCGCTCGTCCGCAAGCCGCGCCGATCGCCGCGCTAAGCGCTGCGCTAAGCGCTGCGCCCGCGCCGTCAGTTGGCCCACCGCCAAGGTCGACACCAGGTACGCCAGAAGCACCTCCCCCTGCTCCCAGGAACCTGGATTGAGGCTGTACCTCGGAGCGAGGTACAGGTAGTCGAATACGGCCACGCTCACCACCGACACAGCTGCCGCCGCCCATGCGCCGTACCTGAGTGCGATGGGGACGACCGCGAACAGGTAGAGGATCCCCAGACCCAGGGCCGGGACGCGTGGCGACAGCGCCTCGATCACCGCGGTGATCGTGGCGATAAGCGCCGCGCTCAGGAGGACTCCGCTGGCCCAGCGACGGATCGACGGGCTCACGCCGCGAGTATCTCCCGCGGCACGCGTGCAGTACATCCGTTACCCACGGATGTTTGGAGCATGACGGTCGGTAGGGTGTGGTTCATGGCTGACGAGTACCGCGTAGAGGTTGAGCTCAACGATGTTGAGCATGGGTTGTCGTTCTGGGAGCGGTTGCGGGCACTGGATCTGGATGAGGATGCGCGCAAGCGGCTCGGGAGCCAGGTGACGGTGACTCGGGACGGGTCGCGGATGCTGATCTACGCGAACACCGAAGAGGATGCTCGCGAGGCCGAGAAGACGGTTCGCGAGGTCGTCACCAACGATCACCTCAGCGCGGACTTCACCCTGACCCGGTGGAGCCACCACAAGCAGGAGTGGACGGATCCGAGCGTTCCGGAGGACCCCAACGCCCCGGAGCCGAGCTATGAGGGTGTCGAGACGCCCGACCCGCGGTACGTGGTGATGCAGGCCTACAAGCCGGAGTTCCTCCGCGACCTCGGGCTCTAAGGGTCACCAGAGAACCCTCAGCTGACTGCTTTCTTGATGAGAGCGGTGAGCTTTGCCTTGTCGGCGGGGGTCAGCTTCGTCAGGCCGAAGGCGGTCGGGAACATGGTGCCGTCGTCGATGTTCGCCGTGTCGTTGAAGCCGAACGTGGAGTACCTCGTGTTGAACTTCGCCGAGGGCTGGAAGAAGCAGACGACCTTGCCGTCCTTGGCGTACGCCGGCATCCCGTAGTAGAGCTTCGGCGAGAGGGCCGGCGCGTTGTCCTTGATGATGGCGTGGAGCTGCTCGGCCAGGCCGCGATCCGGTTGCGACATCTCGGCGATCTTCTCGACCACGGCCTGTTCCTCGTCCGCCTTCTTCCCGGCCGACTTCAGCTCCTTGGCGCGCTCCTTCATCGCGCCGCGCTCCTCCTCGGTGAATCCGTCGTACTTCTTCTCGGTCGTCGCAGCGGTCTTGGCGGGCTTCTTCGAGTCAGTCATTGCGGGATTCCTTCCCCGTGAGTCGCGATGTGATGACCCTCATGCTAGGCAGCAGCCCGCCACGGCGGCTTCTTCAAAACTGATCGATCCACTACGTCGGATCGGCGGCGGGCTCCGCATCGCCAGTCAACGAGCGAGCCTGCATCGCGGACTTCTGCGCAGCGCGAGCCGCATCTTGGTCCGGGTGGTAGCTGGCCAGCGCGTCGAGCACCGCAAGCGTGGCAGGGTGCTCGCACTGCCAGAGGCCCTCGAACAGCAAGGCTGCGTCGTACTCCGCCTCGTCGGCCAGCCCGCGGATCGTTTCCCGCACGGATCGCGGGTCGCCGTCCAGATCTGTGGCGACCATGTCGATGAAGACCCGGTGCAGGTCGTCCAGCGTGGACTGCTCCGCCGGCAGACCGCGGGCGGCTAGCCAGGCATTCGCGTGAGGGCGGAGGTCGCGATCGTCGAGGCAGGCCCGCACGCCCTTCTCCGCGCTCGGGCCCAGCTGGTTCAGCATGCCGAAAGCAACGACGCGATGCTCAGGCGAACCACCGCGGGCGTGCTCCAGGATGAGCTCGGCCGCAACCTCGGGCCCGAGCACCGCCAGCCAGTCCCTGAAGAGCTCGTCCGGGTCCTGCGTCAGGCCGAGGTCAAGCAGTACTTGTACGGTCGCGTCGGCCAGGTCGCTCACGTACGGCGCACGGAATCCACGCTCCTCGAACCAGCTGACCAGGCCGAATCTGCCCAGGTGGGTGAAGCGGACACGATCACCGTCGAAGGCCACCGCGTCAATAGCCTCCAGCCCATCCAGCTGCCGTCGGATGATCGGCTCGAAAGCCTGCTCGAACCCAGGTCCGCTGACGACCGAAGACAACGTCTTGGTCAGCGCATCGGCCTCCAGACCGGTGGTCGCGGCGAGTACGTGCGTCACGAGCTCAGCGACGGTGACGCCGCGAGTGTCGATGTACAGCCGCATCAGCAGCGGCATCTGCCGAGCCTCGTCATCGGGAAACACCAGCCCGCCCTGCAGGGTCAGCGACAGCAGGTCGATCCATAGTTCGACGATCGCGCGATCGTCATCCTTGCCCAGCTCCGGGCCAGGTCCGGCTCTCCCGGCGTCCACCTCAAGCAACGCGAGATCGCCGGCAAGGCTCCACAGCTCATTCAGCTCCGGGAACGCCTTGGCTGTCCGAGCTCCAGGATGATCCGGCAGGCCGAGTTCCCGTACTGCGCTCCGCGCGTCGGCGACCGTGAGGTTGCCTGCCTTCGTGACCCGCCGCTCCCCCGTCCATTCAGCGAGGCGCCGTATCCCCTCAAGGCGCCCACAAGCACGCGCGGCCGCGGCCAGCTCTCCGAAGGGCGGCACCCGGACGGCTGGCAGCTCGAACGTCAACTCTTGGAGCGGATCCATGGTCGCCAGCCTAGGCGTGGCACCTCACCGGGTGGCGAACCGCGGGGGTCAGTCAGCTGGGTCAGTGGCCGGCTCGAGGTGGAGCAGTCGAGCCGCTCGCAATGCGAGGTAGCGCTGCTCGGGCACGCTCGCGGTCATCTTCGCAGCCCACAGGTAGGACTCGCGCGCCGCGGCTGTTTCCCCCGCACGCTCGAGCAGATGCGCACGCACTGCCTCGAGGCGGTGCGTATGGGCCATTCGCTCGTCCTGGTCGAGTGTGCCCAGTACGGCGAGCCCGGCCTTCGGACCGTGCACCATGGCCTCGGCGACCGCGCGGCTGAGGGTAACGACCGGTCCGGGCGCCACCTGGGTGAGCACCTCGTACAAAGCCAGGATCTGCGGCCAGTCCGTCTCCTCGGCCGTCGGGGCCTCGTCGTGCAAGGCGGCGATCGCCGCCTGCAGCTGGTATGGACCCACAGGACCTGAGCCGAGGGTCCTGGCGACCAGCGCCAGGCCTTCGGCGATCACCGCGGTGTCCCACAACTCGCGACGTTGCTCGGCGAGCGGCACGATCGATCCGTCGGCGTCGGTCCTGGCCGTACGCCGTGCGTCGGTCAGCAGCAGGAGCGCGAGGAGGCCGGAGACCTCACTCTCGTCCGGTACCAGGCGATGCAGCAGGTACGCGAGCCGGATTGCCTCGGCGGTGAGGTCGGCCCGTCGCAGCGTCGGCCCGGAGCTGGTCGTGTACCCCTCGTTGAAAATGAGGTAGAGCACCTGCAGTACGACGTCGAGTCGCTCGGCCCGCTCCGGCGGTGGTGGTAGCTCGAAGCTGGCCCCGGCGTTCTTGATCTGCTGCTTGGCCCGGCTGATACGCCGCACCATCGTGTCCTCAGGGACGAGGAAGGCGGCCGCGATCTCGCTGGTCGTCAGGCCGCCGACGGCCCGTAGCGTGAGCGCGAGCTGCGACGAGGCAGACAGCGCAGGATGGCAGCACAGGAAGAGCAGCACAAGTGTGTCGTCCTGGTCGGCAACCCACTGACCGAGGTCTTCTGGATCAACTGCAGGCTCAAGGGCCGCAACTGCTTCCTCCCGCCGCCGTCGCGCGCTCTCGCTGCGCCATGCGTCGACCAGCGAACGGCCGGCAACGGTCAGCAGCCAGGAACGGGGGTTGTCCGGGATCCCCTCGGTCGGCCATTGCCGCGCCGCCGCCACCAGAGATTCCTGCACGGCATCCTCACACGCATCGAACTGCCCATGCCGACGCACCAGCACACCGAGGACCTGCGGCGCGTATTCACGCAGCAGCTCCTCAATCCGGCGTTGGGTGCTCATGCCGCCGGTCACAGCTGTGGCGGCTCGTCCATGATCTGCCGGACCTCCATCGGGTACTCCGTGTACGCGACCACCTGGGACACGATTTCGAGCGCCCGGTCCTCGCTCACGTCGACGATCCAGTAGCCGGCCAGCGATTCTTTGATCTCGGCGAACGGCCCGTCGGTCGGCACCGGCGCACCGTTGTGAAACCGAACGGTTGTTGCCCGGCTCGGGTCTATCAGCTTCTGACTGGCCACCAGTTCGCCGGCCTCCTTCAGCTCACCGTCGAGCTTCACCATCAGCTCGTGCATGCCCGTGATCCAGTCAGGTGATCGGTTCTCCAGCGTGGCGCCCAGGCCGCCGAACATCATGATCATGTACTTCATCTCGGTCCTCTCCTCCGGCGCCCGAGGCAGGCGCTCACCCCCAGGTCGGAGCGGTCGCCCGGTTTCGGACACCATCCTCCCGGTTCGGCCTACGTGTCCATCTCGCCGGTACGACGAACCGCGGGCCGCCGGCGTGGCGTCGTACTGTCAGGGGCGATCGGAAACCGTCGGGAGGACAACGTCGTGGAAGAACGAGAACAGGCCACCCTCGAGGTGCAGAACCGCATCAAAACCAGCTTCGAACGCCAGGGATTGATGGGCCATCTCGGCGCCCGGCTGACCCATATCGGACCAGGTCGCGTGCACGTCTTGCTGCCCAGCCGACCCGAGGTGACCCAGCAGCACGGCTACTTCCACGCCGGAGCCACTAGCGCCATCGCCGACAGCGCAGGCGGCTACGCGGCCTTCACCTTGTTCCCCGAGAACAGCTCAGTGCTCACGGTCGAGTACAAGATCAACCTCCTCGCACCCGCCGAAGGCGAACACATCGAGGCCATCGGAACAGTTCTCAGATCCGGCCGCACCCTGACCGTGTGCCAACTGGAAGTGTTCGCCGTCCAGGGCGCCAAACGCCTCTGCGTTGCCGCCGGCCAGCAAACCCTGATCTGCATCCACGGACGCGCCGACCAATGAACCCCTCAGCCGGCGCACGTCCGGTGCTGCGGAAGGTTGATGCGGTGATGGTCCGGGTGCCGGATCTTGACAGTGGGCTCGCGTTCTACCGGGACCAGCTCGGTCATGGGTTGCTCTGGCGGAACGACGAGATCGGGCAGGCCGGGCTCGCAGTACCGGAAAGTGATACCGAGATCGTGCTCACGACCGAACTCGACTATGCGCCGAGCTGGTTGGTTGCGTCGGCTGATGAAGCAGCTCGAGCCTTCATTCAGGCAGGCGGTCGAGTGATCACGTCGCCATTCGAGATTCCGGTCGGACGGTGTGCGGTCGTGGCTGATGCGTTCGGCAACGAACTGGTCGTAC
>NZ_DASRXP010000011.1:0-23609 GCF_035687465.1 Kribbella sp. | reverse complement strand
CAGCCCGCCGCACCCACCCGTTCAGAACTCGATTCCCAACGTCGGTTGAGACATCTTCGAGCAAAGGCAACTGCGGGATGAGAGGTGGCACCCACTCTGTGGCGCGCGAGTCCAGCTCTTCCAGGAGGTGGCGGGCGAGCGTGCGTAGTACTGGGTCTGCGGGTTTGTCGGAGGCGCCGGAGGTGGGGGCGTTCGTCGTACCGCCTGCTTCTTGCCAGCGGGTCGCGATGTCCGCGACCTCGACACCTTCGGCGCGGGACTGGACGAGTTGGTGCGGCAGCAGGTCCTCTGGCTGCACCCACGTCATTCTCATCGAACTTCTTCCTTCCAACTGATCTGTTGCACCAGGTGAAACGCGCACCTGGTTAGCCCTGTCATCGCGCCTCGATACTTCATCACATGCTCTCCGCCGCCCGGGGTCTCGCCGCCGCCACCGCCACCCGCCGAACGTTCCTCACCGCCACCGGCGCCGCCGCCGCGCTGGCCCTCACCGGCAACCTGCCAGGGGTCGGCGCAACGGGAGACTCGAAGCGAGTCGACCACCGACCGCTGTTCACCCTGGGCGTCGCCTCGGGTGACCCGCTGCCGGACGCGGTGGTGATCTGGACCCGCCTGGTACCCGGACCGCTGGAGCCGTTCGGCGGGATGGACGACCGCGCCGTAGGAGTCGAGTGGCAGGTCGCCGAGGACGAGTCCTTCCGCCGGGTCGTGCGCCGCGGCACCGCGCAAGCGCGGCCGGAGTACGCGCACACCGTCCACGTCGACGTCCGCGGCCTGCAGCCTTGGCGGCACTACTACTACCGCTTCCGCGTAGGCACACAGCTCAGCCCGGTCGGACGCACTCGTACGGCGCCGGCCGCGACCGCCCAGCCCACGGTAACGATGGCAGTCGCGTCCTGTCAGGCCTACTACGACGGGTACTACACGGCGTACCAGGACGTGGCCCGGCGCGACCACGACGTGGTGCTGTTCCTGGGTGACTACATCTACGAGGTCGGCGTCGGTCCGACGGCCGGGATTCGCAACCAGCCGGTCCCCGTCGACTTCGCCGGCGAGATCTTCACCCTCGACGAGTACCGGGCCCGGTACGCGCTGCACAAGACCGACCCGGATCTGCAGGCCGCCCACGCCGCGTCGGCCTGGGTGGTCGCCCTCGACGACCACGAGGTCGAGGGCAACTGGGCCGGCTACATCTCCGAGGACGGCTTGTCCGAGGCCGACTTCCTGGTACGCCGGGCCAACGGGTTCCGGGCCTACTGGGAACACATGCCACTGCGCCTCGACCAGTCCGCCGACGGCCCGTCGATCCGGCTGCACCGGCATCTCCGCTACGGCCTGACCGCGGACCTGAGCGTGCTGGACACCCGGCAGTTCCGCTCCGACCAGCCCGGCACGGGCAGTTGGCTGCCACCGGACGAGGTGTCGCTCGACCCGGCCCGCACGCTCACCGGCGATGATCAGGAACGCTGGCTGCTGGACACCCTGAAGCGCTCGCCCAGCCGCTGGAACGTCGTTGCCCAGCAGGTGGCGATGGCGCAGCTGGATCGGAAGGCCGGTCCGCCGCAGGAGCTGCCGATGGACACCTGGAACGGCTACGCCGCGTCCCGCGAGCGGGTGCTGTCCGGCGTCCGCGACCGCGGCGTACGCAACCTCGTCGTCCTGACCGGCGACCTGCATCGCAGCCTCGCGTCCGACCTGCGGGTGAACTTCGACGACCCGGCCTCGCCGGTGGTCGGCAGCGAGTTCGTCACCACGTCGATCTCGTCCGGCAAGGACGGCGTCGACGTCGACGCCACCGGCTCGGCCCTGCTGGCCGAGAACCCGCACCTCAAGTTCCAGAACGTCCAGCGCGGCTACCTCAGCTGCCGGCTCGACCGCACCCGGTGGATATCGGAGTTCCGCATCGTCGACCGCGTCACCACTCGCGGCGGTACGCCGTCCACCCGAGCCACCCTGGTCGTCGAGAACGGCCGACCCGGCATCCACCAGGCCTGAACGGATCACCTGATGAAGCGCACCGCCCTGCTCGCCATCCCGCTGACCCTGCTGGCCGTCGCCACAGATGGTGCCAAGAGCAACGTTCAGGTCAGCGCCACCCCGCAGCCGGTCGAGATCGTCCCGCTGCCCTGCTTCCCGTCCGGAAAACTGACGCTCGGGATGACCAACACCGCTCGCAAAGCGGTGATCACCGACATGCGGATCAGCGGCGGAAGCCCGCTGGTGCTGTCGCGTCGCCAGTTCTCCAGCTACCTGCCGGTGAACCAGTTGGTCACCGCTCCGCTCGATGTGAGGGTGCCCCGAGGCACCACACCCGGCACCTTCAGCGTCCAGCTGAGTGTCGGCCGCGAGCGACTCAGCGTCCCGGTCGTCGTGAGGCCTGCGCCTGCGAAGGGACCGGGCGACAACCTGCTGCTGGGTGAGCAGGCCGTCGCCTCGTCCACGCACGGCAACATGAAGCTGTGCGGCGGTGTCGACGGCAACAGCGACTCCGCCCAATGGGGGGCCAGCGGCTGGCACGACGCCACCAAGAGTGTCTTCCCCGACAGCTACGGCGTCGACTTCATCGCCCCGACCACGGTCGGCCGGGTCACGCTCCAGACCCTCGACTCGACCCGCTATCCGGCTGCTGTGATGGGCATCCGCGACTTCGACGTGCGGGTCCGCGTCGGCGACTCGTGGAGCACGGTCGCGGAGATCCGCGGCAACGTCCAAGGGCTGGTGGGTGTCCCGTTCACCCCGGTCGCGGCAGACGCAGTACAGGTGGTGGTGCACGACTCCAACGACCACGGGTACTCGCGGATCGTGGAGCTGGAGGCGTACGACAGCTGACATCAGACCAGCGCGTCCAGCGCCGCCGTCCGCTGGGCCCACCGACGCGCGTCAACCTCGTGTAGCTCGGTCGCAACCGACGCCATCACCCGGCCGGGCTGCTCCAGATCCGTCTTGCTCGCCTCCGCGATCGTCGTCGCCCACTCCCCCGGTACTCCGCCGAGTCCGCCCAGCGCACCGGTGATCGCACCGGCCATCGACGCGATCGAGTCCGCATCGCGCCCGTAGTTAGTACCACCGAGCACAGCCTGACGCACGTCGCCACCCGAGACGAGTACGAATCCCAACGCGACCGGAAGCTCCTCGATCGCCTTCGTCCGGCTCGGCCGCCGGGCATCCAGCGACTGGTCCCGGTAGTCGGGCCCAACCGTGTCGAACGGCTCGATCGCCTTCCGCAACAGGGGAATCGCCTTCTCCCAGTCCGTCACCCCGTCAGCCGCCTCGGCCACCGCCTCGACCGCTGCACGGGTGCCGTCCTTCGCCAGCGCCAAGGCCTCCGCGACCGCCGACGAAGCTGTTGCCTCAGGCATCATTGCCGCCGCTACCGCGGCCGCGAAGACCCCAGCGGCCTCCCGGCCGTAGCTGGACTGATGCGCGCCGGCCAGGTCGATCGCCTCCGCGTAGGCCCCGGCGGGATCACCGGCATTGGCGATCCCGACCGGCGCCACGTACATCGCCGCACCACAGTTCACGATGTTGCCGACCCCCGCCTCCCGGGGATCGATGTGCCCGTAGTGCAGCCGGGCGACGAGCCACTTCTCGGCCAGGAAGACCCGCTGCAACAACAGCGCGTCCGCCTCGAGCTCCGGGACCCAGCGTCGCCCGGACACCATCTTCGGAACCAGCGACTCCGCGATCGCATACGCGTCCAGGTGCTGCCGGCGTTCGTCGTACACCTCGACCAGCGCGTGCGTCATCAACGTGTCGTCGGTGATGTGCCCGTCGCCCTTGTGGTACGGCGCGATCGGCCGGGCGTTGCGCCAGTCCTCGTACCAGGGTCCGACGATGCCGGTCACCCAGCCGCCGTGCCGTTCCCGGATCGCCTCCGGGGTCCAGCCCTCGACGGCACCGCCGATCGCGTCACCGACCGCCGAACCGACGAGGGCACCTACCGATCTGTCTTCGAGCGCACTGCTGGTCTTCTCAGCCATCAGCTGTTGACCTGCCCCCAACCGTCGTTCAGCTTCTTGCCCAGCGTGGCCAGGTCGATCTTGTTCGCGAAGAACTCCTGCAGCGCCGGGGTGGCGATCTGGTCCTTCCACTTCGGGTAGTTCTCCACGCTCTGGAACGGGGCCTTGGTCATTTCCGCGCCACTGGCCAGGGTCTGCGTCCAGCCGTTCTTGCCGCCGGTCGCCTTCTCGATCGCGTCCCGGGCCGCCTGCGTGGTCGGGATCAGCCAGTCGCCCTGACCGACCGCGGCCAGGTTGTCGGCCTTCATGAAGTAGTCGATGAACTGGGCCGACTCCTTGATGTGCTTGCCCTCGGCCGGCACCGACAGCGTCTGCGGGTTCGCGGCCTGCTTCTCGGACGTGCCCTTCAGCGGCGGCAGCACCTCCCACTGGAAGCCCTTCGGTGCCTGCTCGACGATCTGCTGCGCGGCGTAGTTGCCGCCGACAATCATCGCGTACTTGCCGCCGAAGAAGCCGGGCAGGATGTCCGAGCCGCTCTGGGTCAGCGAGGTCGGGTCGATCGACTTGTCCGTGTACGCCATCGCGTTGATCCGCTTCGGCACCTCGAGCTCGGCGTCACCGATCTTCGCCTTGGCGTCCCGGCCGGTCCCCTCGAAGAACGCGGCGTCGAAGTTCATCCCGAGGTTCAGCACGGTCGCGGTCGGGCTCTTCAGACCCCAGCCGAGCCCGTACTTGCCGCCGGCCGTGAGCTTCTTGGCGTCGGCCTGCAGCTGGTCCCAGGTGAGCGCGTCGCCCGTGGTCGAGACGCCCGCCTGCTTGAGCAACGCGGAGTTGCCGAACACGACGTACGACTGCAGCAGGGTCGGCGCGGCGAACACCTTGCCGTCGCTGGAAACCGTGTCCCAGACGCCCTGCGGTACGGCGTCCTTCGTCTCCTGGCTCAGGTACTGCGAAAGGTCCGCGAGGTAACCCTGGTTCGAGAAGCCGGTGATGTCGGCGGACTCGTCGTGGATGATGTCCGGCGCGGTCCCGCCCTGGAACTGGGTGACCAATTGGTCGTGCACGGAGTCCCAGCTGCCCTGGACGTACTCGACCTGGATGTTCGGGTTCGCCGCGTTCCAGTCGGCGACGATCTTCTTGGTAGCGGCCACGGTGGTCTTCTGGAAGGCGAGACTCTGGAACTTCAGCGTCACCTTCTCCGTCGACCCCGAACCACCGGAGCTGGCGTCGCCGCTGCCACAGGCCGCAAGCGTCACCAAGGCACTTGCCGCCAGCAACGCAATGATCGGTTTTCTCAACATCTCTACTCTCCTCAGGGGAATAACTAACCTTTGACTGCGCCGCTGAGCAGACCGGAGGTCAACCGACGCTGCAGGAAGGCGAAGAAGACAAGGCTCGGCACGGTGGCCAGGACGGACGCAGCCGCGAGTGGTCCGAACTGGACCTGGCCCTCGGCCCCGACGAAGCGGGCGAGCACCAGCGGCAGCGTCTTCAGATCCGGGTCCTGCAACAGGACCAGGGCGAAGAAAAACTCGTTCCACGCCGAGATGAAGGTGAACATCGCGGTCGCGATCAGCCCGGGCCGCAGCAGCGGCATCACGATCAGCACGATCGTGCGGACCCGGCTCGCGCCGTCCACGGAAGCTGCCTCTTCCAGCTCCCGCGGTACTGCGGAGACGTAGCCCTGCAGCATCCACAGCGCGAACGGCATCGACCACACCATGTAGACGATCACTACACCGGGGATCGTGTTGGTGAGGTGCAACGGCCGCAGGATCATGAACAGCGGAATCACGATCAGAATCACCGGGAACACCTGGCTGACCAGGATCCAGCCGTTCGTGATCGGCCGGAGCCGGCTGCGGAATCGCGCCAGCGCGTAGGCGACCGGCAACGACACGATCAGTACCAGCACCGTGGTGGCGACCGAGATCTGCAGGGAGTTCAGCATCGACCTGACCAGGCCCTGCTCCTCCAGCGCGTCGGTGAAGTTCGACAGGTCCGGGTGCTTCGGCAGGATCGACGGGGTGACGCTGGCGAACTCCTGCGGCGACTTCAGCGAACTGGAGATCAGCCAGAACAGCGGGAACGCCAGGAAGACCAGATAACAGCACACAGCCACGTACTGCGCGACGCGGGTCGCCGGCCTGGTCCTCATGCCTCGCTCCTCAGCCGGTTCCGCAGATAGAAGCCGAGGAAGACGATGATGATCACGACCATCACGTCACCCATCGCCGCCGCCATCCCGAAGTTGCCGTACCGGAAGGCCTCGTTGTAGGCGAAAAGCATCGGCAACATCGTCTTGCCGCCCGGACCGCCCGCGGTGAGCACGTAGACCAGTCCGAACGAGTTGAAGTTCCAGATCATGTCCAGACTGGTGATCGCCACGATCACCGTCCTCAGTTGCGGCAGCGTGATGGACCAGAACTGGTGCCACGCACTCGCGCCGTCCACCGCCGCGGCCTCGTAGAGCGACCGGTCGATGCCTTGGAGTCCCGCGAGCAGCGTGACCGTCGTCATCGGCATCCCCACCCAGATCCCGACCACGATCACGGCCGGCAGCGCAGTACTGAAGTCACCGAGGAAGTTGATCGGGTGATCGGTCAGGTGCAGGTTCTGCAGGATCTCGTTGACCGGGCCGTTGGTCGGGTGCAGCAGCAGGCGCCACATGATCGCGACCACCACCGGCGGCATCGCCCACGGGATCAGCGCCAGCGTCCGGGCGACTCCGCGGAACTTGAGGTTGGTGTTCAGCAGCAGCGCGAGTCCCAGGGCGGCGACGAACTGCAGGATCGTCACCGACAAGGTCCAGATCAGGCCGATCCGGAACGAGTCCCAGAACAGGTCGTTGTGCAGCAGTTTGCCGAAGTTGCCGAACCAGATGAAGTTGGTGTCGACGTTGAGCCCGGCCCGCGCGTCGGTGAAACCGAGCGCGATCCCCCGCAACAGCGGGTAGACGCTCAGCAACAGCACCGGCAGCAGCGCGGGCAGGAACAGGAAGATCGCTTCCCGATTCTGCTTCGGCCGCCCACCGCCCGGTCGGTCCCGCCGATTGCTGGCCCGGGCCCTCAGGGCATCGGTACTCAAGGTGTCGACCTCCGCACACTCAGGGTCGGCTGAACCACGATCCGCCGCGGCGGATGCGAGTCGTCCTCGATCCTTGCCAACAGCAACTCAGCCGCCCGCCGCCCTCGCTCGGCAGATCCGAGGTTCACACTCGTCAACGGCGGGAACGACTGCTCGGCCAACGCACTGTCATCCATCCCCACCACCGCAACGTCATCCGGCACCACCAGCCCCCGCCCCGCCAACTCATGCATCAACCCCACCGCCAACAGATCGTTAGCCGCGATCACCGCGTCAGGAAGTTCTCCACCAAGGAGTTCAGCGGCTGCGGCGCGGCCGGCGGGGAAGGTGAAGTCGGTTGCTTCGACCATCGCTATGGGCTGCAGGCCGTTCGCCTTCAGGGCGTCGGCGAAGCCTTTCGCGCGGGCTCCGCCAGGCACGGTGTCGACCGGACCGTTCATGAACGCGATCCGCCGCCGCCCCTTGGCCAGCAGGTGTTCCACCGCCAGCAGCATGCCCTTCGGCGAGTTCGCCCGAACCGTGTCAACACCTGCCTTCGCCGGCACGTTTCCTGCCACGACCACCGGCACATCACACTCACGAATCGACTTGATCAGATCGTCGTCGACCCGCAGCGGACTGATCACCAGCCCGTCGGCATATCCGCGCGCCATCCCCCGAACCAGCGCGACCTCGTCCACGACATCCGGTCCGGTCGTCGTCACGACCAACCGATACCCAGCCGCCGAGACCACTTCCTCGACCGCCCGCATCATCGTCACGTAGACCGGATTCCCGACATCGGCGACCGCGAGCGTCAACTGGAAAGTTCGACCGACCTTGAGCGATCGCGCCCGCGAGTCCGGCACGTACCCGAGCTCCTCGACCGCCCGCTGCACCCGCTCGACCATCTCCGCGGTCGCGGGCAGCCCGTTCAGCACCCGCGACACCGACGCCACCGAAACCCCGGCGGCCCGAGCCACTCCAGCGATCGTCGGACGACTCACCCGCGACTCCTGTAATCGTTCTTGTAATCGTTTACAGACTGACCATAGAACCCCCGTTCAACCCCCGTCAAGACCGGACCACCCCACCCCCTGGTCCACCCGGATCGCCACCGCGCACCGGCTCCGACCACGGTTACCCACCGAGATTGTGCGTTGACCCCCGAGAATCTGAGTGGGTAACCCCCCACCTCGGTGGTCAACCTCCACCCCGGGCCACCCCAACAGCGCAGTACCGTTTGCTGTTACTCGTCCTGGTCGTTGGCGCCGGGGCGTTCGGCCCAGGGGGTTTCCTTGGCCGGGCGGACCACGATGAGTTTGTCGCCGGCGGCCAGCACGGAGACCGAGGAATCGTAGTACCGGTGGACCTGGCCGTCGCGGACGACCGCCACCACCCGGTCCGGCACGGACGACGGGGCCTTGCCGACCTCGCGGCCGAGGATGGGACGCTCCGCCACCTCGAGGCCCTCGCCGTAGGTGAGCAGGTCCTCCATCACCTCACCGAGGTTCGGGCTGACCGCCGACAGGCCGAGCAGCCGGCCGACCGCCTCGGACGAGGTGACCACCGCGTCGGCGCCGCTCTGCCGAAGCAGCGGCACATTGTCCTCTTCCCGGACGGCGACCACGATGTGCGCCGTCGGGTTCAGTTGCCGGACGGCGAGGGTGACGAGGACGGCGGAGTCGTCGCGATCCGTGGTCACGATCACCTCACGAGCCACGGCGACCTCGGCGCGGCGCAGTACCGTCCGGTTCGTCGCGTCGCCGTGGAAGGCCGCCATCTGATCGTTGCCCGCGTCCCCGATCGCCTGCGCCCGCGGATCGATCACCACGATGGCCTCGCGCTGGACGCCGTTGCTGATCAGGGTCTGCACCGCCGAGCGGCCCTTGGTGCCGTAACCGACGACCACGGTGTGGTCCTTCATCCGCTTCCTCCATCGGGAGTCGCGCATGATGCGACGACCCTCGTTCGCCAGGACTTCCAGGGTCGTACCGACCAGCACCACCAGGAAGGCGATCCGCAGCGGCGTCACGATGAACGCGTTCACCAGCCGGGCGGTCGGCGTCACCGGAGTGATGTCGCCGTACCCGGTGGTGGTGAGGGTGACGGTCGCGTAGTAGATGCTGTCGATCAGCCCTACTTCGCCATCGTAGGTGTCCTTGTAACCGCTACGGTCGACCACCACGATCAGAACCATCACTGCCAGCAGTCCCAGCGCGATCAAGAGCCGGCGGAACAGCTCCAGCACTGGCGACCGGGTGCTCGCGGGAAGGCTGACCAGTAAACCGTGCGGATTGCGACCGGTGGGCAGGGATGGCACGGGTCTGACGATAGGGCACCGCTGCCCGATCCACCGCATGCGACAGGCTCTGGTCGGACAGTGCGAGAGTGACCATCAGGTTGTCGCCGTCCTGGACCACCCGGGTCCGCATCCTGAGGCCCTCGACCGTGCGCAGCATCGCGTCGTTCTCGGGTTGCACCATGCAGACCACGCAGTCCGCGCCCAGCAGCCGCGCCTCACGGATCACCTGGCGGAGCAGTTGCGAGCCGAGGCCCTGACGCTGCCAGCCGTCCTCGACCAGGACGGCGACCTCCATCGCCTTGCCACCCAGCTCTTCCCAGGGCGCGGCCGTGGCCATGCCGACGACCGCGTCACCGACTGCGGCGACGATGGAGACTCCACCGGCCGGCGCGGACAGGTGCCGCGCAGTACGGGCGGTGAGCTTGGGCATGGGGACGTGGTACCGGCGGGTGCGGCTCTCGTACGAGCACCGCTCGTGCATGGCGACGACAGCCTCGGCATCATCGACACCGGCCTTGCGAAGCTCCGGTACTGCGCTCCCGGGCCGGGGCGCCTCCTGGACGATCCCGGAGAACCGCTCGGCCAGCCGTCCCGCCATCTCGACCAGGACATCGGCCCGGGCCCACTCGGCCGGGGTGTACTCCTCGAAGCCCTGCAGGTTCTCCAGTTCCTCGTCCACCGAGAGCGGGTCGTCGATCAGCCGCAGCGCGGCCCGGAGATAGCGGGTCGGCGCGTCGCTGAGGACGTCGGCCTGACAGGGGCGGACCGTAGTACGGACGCAGCCGGCCTCGGCGGCCAGCGCGGTCAGGGTCTCCGCGTTCCAGCCGACGCCGGTGGACACCACGAGTTCGTCCACCGCGCCGGCTTCGGCGGTGAACACCTCCAGGCTCAGGATGTTGATGTCGTCCGCACCACACCGTGCAGCGAGTTCGGCCAGTGCGCCCGGCCGATCGGCGAGTTCGGTCCTGATCTTCCAGAGCATGGTGACGCCCCTCCCTCGTGCGGAAGCCCCAAGAACACGTTGGGGATCAGTCAAGACTCCGCGAGGGGTGTTGCCGAGTGGCGTCTTCCGTGTTACACCCGCGTCAACCCTTGGGCCGTCAACGCAGCCGGCGGCCGAGCTTGGGCAACCGGTCGGTGAGCTTGGACTTGTGGGCCGCCAGCACGACCGCGCTCTCCCGGCGGTCCAGGTCCGCGTGCCGGAGCAGTTCCGGGTAGGTTGCCTGCGGCACCGGCGGGTAGGTGGTGACGATCGCGTCGCCGCTGAACACGAAGAAGATCGCCTGCCCGTCCTTGATCACCTTGAGCAGCGAGCCGTCCCGGACGGTCAGCGCGTGCTCGATCGCCTTCTTCCGGGCGGTGCGCTTCGCCAGCGCCGCCTGGACCGCCTGCTGCGCCGGTTCCCGCCCGTGCTTCACCGCCTCGAACGCCATCGGTCCGTACCGAACGCCGTACTTGACGACGTTCTTAGCCAGCTTCCCTTTCCCAACCGCCATACCCATGACTGTACTGACTGGGCCGGGTCGGAATGCGGGGTTTCCTCGGGTCAGGGATCATGGCCGGGTGAGCGTTCCTACTCCGCGCCGGCCGATCCTGCCCGGTGCCAAGCTGTTCGAGTCGCTGCCGGGTGCTTCGGACCCGGCCGCCGCTGCCGAAGTGGCGCACCGTACGGCGGAGTTGCTGGTCCGCGGCGCGCGGTCCAGCGAGGACGCCGACGTGATCGCGCGGGTGGTGAAACTGGCCGACGACTACGGCCTGGACGAGCTCGCCGACCTGTGGTCCGACGCGCCGCCGGACTCCCTGCCCGGCACCCTGTGGAGGCTCTACCTGCTGCGCTCCTGGGTGCACACCGCCGCCGAGGATGTGTCGCGCGAGTACGCCACCGGCCGTAAGTACGCCGAGGTCCACGCCGTCGTGGCCGGGGTCGCCGATCCGCCCGGGCCGACCGAGGTGAAGGACATGGTCGACGCCGTACTGCGGGGCGTGGCGACCGGTGACTTCGCCACCACCCTGGACCGTGCGGCGGCGTTCGCGCGGATCGTGGCTACCGGCCGGGCACATCTGGCCGATGACGGGCACGACCAGGTCCGATCAGCCTCCCGGCTCGTGGAAATGGCCGACCAGCTACAGACCGCCGCGCGCACCGAGCGCGCCGGGCAACTCTGGTAGTTCCTTGACACCCGTAGTTTGGTTAACACTGCCGTGGCGGTACTTGCGCCCGGAAACGCGAGGTGATAAGTAGCTCTGCCGCGCCGGAAAGTCAACAGGACAAGGCGTTTGAGCACCGGTTATACTGTTCAAGGTGTCGGGCCGCGGTAGCCCCGGGTCCCAAAAATAGCCGCTTCGAGCGGCCTCGCGCCGTGAGGCGCTTCCCGGTCCGGCACCACAAAGCATGAGGTGAGGAACCGGGCACCCCAGCGCCCCCTGGGATGCCCGGTTGCTTTACGCCCGTCTAGCGAATTCCGTAGAAACGCTTCAGGGTCTGGGTGACGCTCTTGCCGCCGGCGTCGGTGAGCTCGACCTGGAGGGTGACGAAGTCGGTGGCTCTGGTGTTGTCGACTGCCGCGATCACGCGGGTGCCGAAGTTCGCCACCGGTACGTCGACCCAGCTGTCGCCGTCGTCGTACGACGCCCGGACGTGGGCCGAGGTGATCCGTCCCGGCCTATACCACTCCCCCGAACCGACGGTCACCGAGATCGGGTAGTACTTCACCTTCGGTGCCCGGTCGTTCGCGTCGACGACGAGGTCGTAGTCAGGGAACAGCAGCGGCAGCGGTTTGCCGTTGTCGGCGGCCGAGGACTTCCATCGCCACCGGGTCTCCGCATCGGTCGGCGACTCCCAGGTGAACCCGTCGCGCTGCCAGCGGTTCAGGTTGTACACCAGTTCGAGCTCGGCCGGTTCCGCCGGCACATCCCAGTAGCCGGACCCGAAGTAGTCGTAGCGGCCGACAGAGACGCCGTTCGCGAACAACTCGGTGCCACCCAGGTCCACGAAGCCCTGCCTGGAGAAGTGGCCCGGTTGGGTGTCCGTCCAACCGGGGAAGGCGCTCCAGATGGTGTTGCCGGTCCTCGCGGCCGGAGCCACGGTGAGACCGGTCGTCTGGTCGCGGAGCATGCCAGGCCGTAGACCTGCCTTGAACCAGCTCTCGGTCTCGCGACTCCCGGGGCGGTACGCCTTCGCGGTCGACGTCATCAACGTCGCGTACGGCCACGCCATCGCGTCCGCATGACCGACCATCTGACTGACCTTGGTCTCAGGCTCAGCTGTGACGAGATGTTCCACCCGGGTCGGCGCGGCGACCTCGGCCCGTTGGCCGGTCGAGATCATGAACAGGCTCCACGGACGCCAGACGTCGACGTACTCGGAGTACCTGGCAGCCTTGCCCGGCGTGTAATAGGTCGCGTCGATCGAGGCGAGTTGCCGGTCCCGCACCTGGTGGGTCGTCCCTCCCTTGACCTGTTTGCTGTGCGTGAAGGCCAGGCTGTAGAGGTACGGCGACCTCGCCGAGGCGGGTGATGCCAGCTTCCACCCCTCGACGACCTCGAAGGTGCCACGCTTGGCCTTCGTCGAGGTGTTCCCGAGGTAGACGGCCTTCACCGAGGCAGGGAACTCGTAGCCGCTGCTGAGCACCCAGTCGTCGATCACCCGCCCATAGGTCAGGCTCCCGCCACGGCGCTCGGCCGGCCGGTCGGTGAGCACCTTCGTCTGGACCGCCTTGCGCGCGTCGTAGGTGATGGTGGTGTTCTTGGTCAGCGTGATCTCGGGGTCGCCGAGGAAGGCGAAGGACTCGACCGTGCCCCAGGTCCCGCCCGGCTTGTCGGTCGCGATGATCGCGGCCAGCGAATAGGCGCCGGCCCGCAGATGCAGGGTCCGGTCGGTGCCCTCGAAGCCGAGCCGCTGCGCGGCGACGCTGTCCAGGTCGAACACGTCCAGCGTGGTGAGGGACGTGGCCGGTTTGCCGTAGCGGTCGATCACCTTGAACGTGACGTCCACGCTCTGCGGCTCGAGGTAGAACCCGACCGGGGTGACCACCGTGCGGCCGTCGTTGCTGGTGGCAACCACGCGGGCGCCGACAGCGCCGTACAGGCCGTAGTCGAGCTTGACGGACGGGTCGACGGTCAGCGGGATGCCGGCCGACTTGCCGGCCGGGATCGTGAGCGTGGTGGCGCCGAGACGGACAACGGAGCTCGGCAGGGGCTTGCCGTTGTTGCCGCGGACGTCGGCGGTGAAGCGCAGGGTGACCGGCTTGCTGCTCGAGTTGGTGTAGCTCAGCTGCTCGGTGACCTTCTCCGACGGCGTGTGCGGCCAGACGAAGGTGCCGAGATCCGTCGTACCCGGCCCGCTGACCTGCTGAGCGACTGCCTTCGCGACGTCGAGCTCCCCCGCGCCCTGCTGATAGACCCCGGCGGTGGAGACCGGACGGACCGAGTTCTGCAGCGCGGCCTTGAGTTGCCGACCGGTCCAGTCCGGATGCTGCTGCTGGAGGATGGCGGCCGCGCCCGCGACGTGCGGCGCCGCCATCGAGGTGCCGTTCATATCCGTGTACGCCGTATCGCCGCGGCCGCCCGCCCTCGCTGCGGTGATGTCTACCCCTGGCGCGGCGATGTCCGGCTTCACCACATGAGTCCCGACGACCGGGCCGCGGCTGGAGAAGTACGCCGTGGTGCCTGTCAGGTCGGTGGCGGCCACCGTCAGCGCGGACGCGGCGCAGGCCGGGCTGCTGATCGTCTCGGCCGGTCCACCGAGGTTGCCGGCGGCAACCACGACGAGCACGTCCGAACTCGCGCTGATCGCGTCGACCGCCTCGGCCATCGGATCGAGGCAGTCCGACGGTTCACTGGTGCCGATGCTCATGCTGATCACATCGGCACCCTCGGCGACGGCCCACTCCATCCCCGCGATGATCCAGGACAGCTCGCCCATGCCGTAGTCGTTCAGCACCTTCCCGGACAACAGTTGCGCGCCGGGCGCGACTCCCTTGTTCCGCCCTGCGGACGCGGTTCCCCGGCCTAACGCCGTCGATGACGTGTGGGTGCCGTGGCCGTCGTGATCGGCCGCGTCCGGGCTGTCGGTGAAGTTCTGCTGGGCCTTCACGGCGCCGGCGAGATCCGGGTGCTCGGCGTCCACCCCGCTGTCCAGGACTGCGACCGTGGTGCCCGCGCCGTTCAGGCCGGACTGCCAGGCCGCCGGCGCACCGACGTACGGGACGCTCTGGTCGAGGGTTTTGGTCACCTTCGCGTCCAGCCAGATCTTGTCCAGCTCCCGACCGGCGGGATCCGCGGTTGAAGTGAGCGCTCTCCACGTTTCTTGCGCCCGGGTCTTCTCGGTGCGCAGGGCGGCTGCACCGACCGATGGCAACGACCTCGTGCGGGTGGCTCCGGCCGGCACCGGCTGCTGTGCGACCGCGCGCGCTGTCGGCTTGTACGTCGTGATGACCGGGATGCGGTCGGTGCTCGCGTCGTCGAAGCCCTGCCGGACCAGCGCGCTCACGTTGAACAGCGCCTGATCCACAGTGCCCCGCTGAACCAGCCGCGCCGCGGTGTCCGGTACGACGTACAGGTCCTTGCCGACCGTTCGGGTCGCGTAACCGGCGGCGGCCGGATCGACAGGGATGAAGCGAACGGTGGCGCGGTCGCCGCCGGCCGGGGTCACCTGGACCTTGTCGCCGGTGAGCAGCGTGACGACCTTCGTGCTGTCCACCTGCGCCGGGAGCCCGCCGGGCACCGCCGCGGAGGCGGACGCGGCCGTCGCCGGGACAAGGTGGGAGGTGAGTAACGCCGTCGCCACCGCACCGACCAGCAACCGGTGAATCATCGGACCGCCTTCAGGAGGGTTGGGAAACGACTGCGCCAGTTCATCGCAAAACCGCCAATGAATGACACCTGTCTACTGGCAGGATTGCGACAGGTCCGGAACCCGCCAGCGGCCGACCCCACTCAGCCGTCGCCTGGGAGGCATCGTGCTCGACGTGCTAGGACTGGAGAAGGCCGAAGAACTCGCCTACCGCGCCCTGGTCGAGGTGCCGTCGTACGATGCCGCCGAACTGGCCGCGAGACTGGACTGTCACCCGATCGAGGCGGCTCGTTCACTGGCCGCACTGGAGGGCCTGGGCCTCACCGCCCGCTCCAGCACCGCCAGCGACCGGTACGTCGCATCGCCGCCCTCGGTTGCTCTCGCAGCGCTGGCAGTCCAGCGCGAGGACGAACTGCGGCGGGCGATGCGCGAGATCGAGTCGCTCACCGACGTCTACCGGGGCACGGACACCGACCGGTCGATCAGCGACGTGGTCGACGTGGTCCGCGGCGCGCAGGCGGTCGCGCAGCGGTTCGTCCAGCTGCAGATGTCGGCACGCGAGGAGGTGCTCGGCTTCGTCAAGTCGGAGATCGCGGTGGTGACGGCCGAGGAGAACACCGAGGAAGACGCGGCCGTCAGCCGGGGCGTGCGGTACCGGGTGATGATCGAGCGAAGGTCCTTCGAGCGGCCCGGCTTCTTCGGCGCCGTCTCCGACTCGCTGAAAGCCGGCGAAGAGGTCCGGGTGGTTCCCGAGCTGCCGATCCGGATGCTGATCGTGGACCGGCGGATCGCGCTGATGCCGCTGCTGTCCGGCTCGGAACGCAGTATCGGCGCGTTGATCGTCCACCGCAGCGGCATGCTGGACGCCTTGATGGCGCTGTTCGACCGGGTCTGGCATGACGGGCTGCCGCTGGTGCTCGGCAAGGATGGTATGACCGAAGGGCCGACCGCTGACGAGCTGCCTGACCTGGATGCGCGGATCCTGGGGCTGCTGCTCGCGGGGCTGACCGACCAGGCAGTGGCGAACCAGCTCGGGCTGTCGATGCGCACGGTGCAGCGTCGGGTCCGGGCCCTGATGGACCTGGTCGAGGTCGACACCCGCCTCCAGCTGGGTTTCCAGGCCGCACGTCGCGGCTGGCTCTGACGGTCGGCTCCGGGGCGGCTCTGAGGGTCGAGCCGGGGTGATCCCCCTACCGGTGCGGCCGGATCACGCGCAGACTCGGTGACAGTTGTTCGACCGGTCTGCTGGGGGTGGCCGCTGATCAGCCAGGGAGGGCGATCGGCAATGGAGGGGCATTCGAACGTACAGACGTCCGTGATCCAGGCGGACGGACAGGAATCCGTGGTCCAGGCGGACGACCTGGTCCGCGTCTACGGGGAGGGAGATACCGCTGTCCGCGCCCTGCGCGGGGTCAGCGTGGCGATCACACCCGGCCGGCTGACCGCGGTGATGGGACCGTCGGGCTCGGGCAAGTCGACGCTGATGCACATCCTGGCCGGGCTGGACAAGCCGACCTCGGGCTCGGTCCGGATCGCCGGTACCGAGATCACCACGCTCGGCGACAACGACCTGACCCGCCTCAGACGCAAGCACATCGGGTTCATCTTCCAGTTCTTCAACCTGCTGCCGATGCTGACCGCGCGCGACAACATCCTGCTGCCGCTGACGATCGCCGGCGAGAAGCCCGATGATGCCTTCTTCGCCGAGCTGATCGCGCGGGTGGGCCTGGCCGACCGGCTTTCGCACCGGCCCGCCGAGCTGTCCGGCGGCCAGCAGCAGCGGGTCGCGATCGCCCGGGCGCTGGTGTCCCGGCCGACGGTGATCTTCGCCGACGAGCCGACCGGCAACCTCGATTCGAAGACCAGCGGCGAGATCCTGACCCTGATGCGCGGCTCGGTCGACGAGTACGGCCAGACCACCGTGATGGTCACCCACGACGCCCGCGCGGCCGCGATGGCCGACCGGGTGCTCTTCCTGGCCGACGGCGAGATCGTCAAGGAGACCGGCCGGACCAGCCAGCACGAGATCCTGCAGATCATCGACACGCTGGACCTGCAATGATCCGGTTCGCACTGCGCGGCCTGCTCGGCCGCAAGCTCCGTACTGCGCTGACCGCGATCGGCGTGGTCCTCGGGGTGGCACTGGTGTCCGGCACCTACGTCCTCACCGACTCCATCTCGTCGGCCTTCGACTCGATCTTCACCGAGAACTACAAGAACACCGACGCGGCGATCACCGGCAAGTCCCCGTTCGAGCTGAGCCAGGACACCGCCGGGGTGGCGCCACCGTTCGAGACGTCTCTGCTGGCCAAGGTGCAGGCGCTGCCCGAGGTCGGGATAGCGGACGGCAGTGTGTTCGGCGAGGCTCAGTTGATCGGCCACGACGGCAAGGCCGTGGTCTTCGGAGGCGCGCCGAACCTGGCCTTCAGCGTCAACCCGGAGCGGCCCGAGTTCAACACGCTGGCACTGGTCAGCGGTGGCTGGCCCTCCTCCGGCGAGGTGGTGATCGACACCCAGACCGCACGGGAGAAGGGGTTCGCGACCGGCGACACGATCGGGGTCCAGGCCCGCGGGCCGATCCAGCGGCTGAAGATCTCCGGGCTGGTCGAGTTCGGCCAGGTCTCCTCGATCGGTGGCGCGACGCTGGCCGGGTTCGACCTGCCGACGGCTCAGGGGTTGTTCGACAAGGACGGCAAGTTCGACCAGATCCTGGTCGCCAAGAAGGAGGGCGTCTCCGAGCAGCAACTGCTCGACGCGATCGGCAAGGTGCTACCGGAAGGGACCCAGGTCCGCAGTGCGGACGACCAGGCGGTCCAGGACGCCGAAGGCACCAGCGGGTTCCTCGACTTCTTCCGGACCTTCCTGCTGGTGTTCGCCGGCATCGCGCTGTTCGTCGGTTCGTTCGTGATCGCGAACTCGTTGTCGATCACCATCGCGCAGCGGACCCGCGAGTTCGCCACCCTCCGCACGCTCGGCGCGTCCCGGCGCCAGGTGCTCGGCTCGGTGGTGCTCGAAGCACTGGTGACGGGACTCGTCGCCGCCGTCGCGGGGTTGTTCCTCGGACTCGGCATCGCCACGGGGTTGTTCAAGATCTTCGATTCGGTCGGGCTCACGCTGCCCAACAACGGGCTGGTGTTCCAGACCCGCACGATCGTGGTCGGTCTGCTGGTCGGGGTTCTGGTGACGCTGCTGGCCAGCCTTCGTCCGGCCTGGCGGGCCACCCGGGTGCCGCCGATCGCGGCCGTCCGGGAAGGCGCGACGCTTCCCGCGGGCCGGTTCAACCGGTTCCGGCCGGTCGGAGCGGGATTGCTGGCGATCGTCGGCATCGCGCTCGTGGTCGTCGGACTGTTCGTGGACGGCCTCAGTACCACCACAGTGCTCTCGTCGCTGGCAGGCGGAGTGCTGCTGATCTTCATCGGCATCGCCTTGTTCTCTTCACGTTTGGTGCGTCCGCTCGCCGCGGTGTCGGATCCGATCGCGCGCTGGTCGGTGCTGATTCTGACCATCTTGGCGTGGCCGTTGTTGTCCTTGCCGTATTGGTTGCTACGCCGTGGTTTCTGGGGACCGGGAACGGCCGCGCGTCGTACGGGCGCACTCGTGCTCGGTGCAGTACTGAACCCGGTGCTGCTGGTGATCGTGGCGCTGATGGCGGTACGACGGGCCGTCAGCTCGTGGGAGCCAGAGTGGCCAGCGGACTTCCCCGGAGTACTGGCGGACCGGCCTGCGACCAGCATCGGTGGGCAGAACAGCCGGCGTGATCCGCACCGGACGGCATCGACCGCGGCCGCCCTGATGATCGGGCTGGCTCTCGTCACGCTGGTCGCGACGCTCGGCGCCGGCATCATCAGGCCGTTCGAGGACGCGGTCGACCGGATCTTCAGCGGCGACTACGCCATCACCGCGCAGAACAACTTCAGCCCGTTGCCGCCGACGGTGGCGGAGGCGGTCACGGCCGTGCCTGGCGTCGAGGCGATCTCCAGCGTGCGGGGCGGACAGGCTCAGGCGTTCGACGAATCCATCTTCCTCACCGCGGTCGACACCCAGGCTCCGACGGTCCTCGCCTTCGACTGGAAGGACGGCTCGCAGGCTGTCCTCGGCACCTTGGGAGCCGATGGCGCCGTCGTGGACGACGCCTACGCCACGACGCACAATCTGCAGCTCGGATCGACCTTCCCGATGCAGACCGTCGGCGGCCGGACTCTCACCCTCACGGTCCGCGGCATCTTCAAACCGCCGGCGGGAGGTTCGCCGTTCGGCAATGTGACGATCTCGACCACGGCGTTCGACGCGAACAACCCGCAGCCGCAGAACGTGTACACCTTCGCCAGCATGCAGGGCGGGGTCAACAACGCGAACACCGCGGCCCTGGACGCGGCCCTCGCCTCGTTCCCGAACGCGAAAGCGCTCACCCGCGACCAGTTCAAGAAGGCTCAGTCCGACAGCATCAAGAGTCTGCTGAACGTCCTCTACGTCCTGCTCGCGCTGTCCGTCCTGGTCAGCCTGTTCGGCATCGTCAACACCCTGGTACTGACCGTCTTCGAGCGGACCCGTGAGCTGGGCATGCTGCGCGCGATCGGCTTGACCCGGCGGCAGGTGAAACGGATGATCCGGCACGAGAGCGTCATCACCGCCCTGATCGGCGCGGTGATCGGGATCCTGCTCGGTCTCGGCCTGGCGCTACTGCTCGCCGCCCGCCTGGACGAGGTCAGCTTCGCCGTACCGACGGGCCAGCTGATCATCTTCGCCGTCGTCTCGGTCGTGGTCGGCATCTTCGCCGCCATCTGGCCCGCCCGCCGGGCCGCCCGCCTGAACCCCTTGGAGGCCCTCCAGTACGAGTGATCTTGTCACCCTGAGTCATGGGTGGCGTCAGGCGGTTACCGATCGGCCTTTTGTCGGTTACCTTCGCGAGGGGCAGGGTCCTCCCTAGCCGGGGACCATCGGCCTCGAAGCCCGCCTTCGCCCGCCCAGACGAAAGGGACCCCTCATGCGCCGCCTCCCCCGCGCGCTGCTGCCGCTTGCCCTCACTGCCGGCCTGCTCAGCCAGACGCTGATCTCCGTCCCGGCCACCGCCGGTCGCGGCCCTGCCTTCGACATCCAGGCCCATCGTGGTGGTCTCGGCCTGACGGTCGAAAGCACGATCGCCTCGTTCTCCCGCGGTCTCGAACTCGGCGTCAGCACACTCGAGCTCGACGTCCAGATCACCCAGGACGGCTACGCGGTGATCACCCACGACCGCAAGGCCACCGGCGCGAAGTGCAAGGACACCGCGCCCTACACCCCTGGCGATCCCGAGTACCCGTACGTCGGGAAGTTCATCAACACGCTCAGCCTCAAGCAGGTCAAGCAACTCGACTGCGGATCGCTGCCCCAGTCGAACTTCCCCGGCCAGACCCCGGACCCTGGTGCCCGGATGCCAGAGCTGCGCGACATCTTCGACCTGGTCCACCGGTTCCACGCGGACGACGTGAAGCTGAACATCGAGACCAAGGTCGAGGCCGGCGCTCCGACCGAGACGGCTCCGCGCGAGCAGTTCGTCCAGGTCGTCGCCCGGGAGATCAAGAAGGCCCGGATCAGCCGGCAGGTGACGATCCAGAGCTTCGACTGGGGCGCGCTGATGCGGATGCGCCAGGTCGCGCCCGAACTGCCGCTGGTCGCGCTGACGAACTTCGACTTCCTGCAGACGGGCGAGCCGGGCAAGTCCCCGTGGCTCGGCGGACTGGACATCGACGACTTCGGCGGCGACCTGGTGAAGGCCGTGAAGTCATTCCGGGCGAACGCGATCTCCCCGGTGCACGGGTTCCCGCAGGACGGCAAGGTCACCGACCCGGCGTACCGGCCGTATGTCACCAGCGACATGGTGAAGTCGGCGCACAAGGCGGGCCTGAAGGTCGTGCCGTGGACCGTCGACGACCCGGCCACGATGCAGTCACTGATCGACAAGGGCGTCGACGGCATCATCACCGACTATCCGGACCGGCTGCGGACCGTCGCCCGGGAGGCCGACTTCCGGCTGCCCCAGGGGTACGACGCGCCGGCGATCCGGGCACTCCCCGATGCGCACGCGCACAACGACTACGAGCACCGGCGGCCGCTCCAGGACGCACTGGACCGGGGCTTCAACAGTGTCGAGGCAGACGTGTGGCTGGTCGACGGCGAGCTCCGGGTCGCCCATGACCTGGACGACACCGTCCCTGGCCGCACCCTGGAGAGCCTGTACCTCCAGCCGCTGGCCGATCGAGTTCGCGAGAACCACGGGCAGGTCTACAAGCACGGTAGAGACTTCCAGCTGCTGATCGACATCAAGAGCGACGGCCCGTCGACGTACGCTGCGATCGACAAGGCGCTGGAGGAATACCGCAACATCAGCACCATCTACGCCAACGGACGGGCCTTCACCGGCGCGGTGACCTCGGTGATCAGCGGCAACCGGCCACTCGACGTCCTGAAGGCCCAGAAGATCCGGTACGCCGGCTATGACGGCCGTTTGTCCGACCTGAACTCCAAGATGCCGGCCTCCCTGATGCCGCTGGTGAGCGACAACTGGTCCAACAACTTCACCTGGCGCGGTATCGGCCCGTTCCCTGTGGCCGAGCGCGCCAAACTGCGGGAGATCGTGACGACGGCCCACCACGCGGGCTACCGGGTGCGGTTCTGGGAGACACCGGACACGCCCGGGGCTGCTCGTGAAGCGGTCTGGTCCGAGCTTGTCGCGGCAGGTGTCGACCACCTCAACACGGACGACCTGCACGGCTTGGAAGACTTCTTGAGAGGGTAGAGCCTGCGCGACTAAGGCTTGACTTCCGTGAGGGCGATGACATCTGCGCCCTCACGGAAGGCCCTGCGCTGCTTGACTGCCCCGTTGCCTTCGCTGATCAGACGCTCGATGGTTTCTTTCACCCGGTCGACCTCACCGAGCTCTTGCAGAGCAGGCCGGACGTGCTGCTGGAGTAGGTCCATTACCTGGGTCGCCGGCATCGGTTCTGCCGTGAGCACGTTCATGCCGATGCCGGGTAGCCCGTCTCTGGCGGCGAGCCAGTACGCGGCCCGTAGTACCTCGGTGTCCGGCTTCGGGCCGAGGCCGCCGTCCTCGGTCGCGGTCATCACCAGCGCGCGGACCAAGGTGGCGAGCAGCACTGTCTCATCGATAGTCAGTGGCACGTCGCTCACCCGCACCTCGATCGTCGGCAGATGCGTGGACGGCCGGATGTCCCAATAGACCATCCGCTCGTCCATGATGCTGCCGGACCCGAGCAGCATGCCCACGAAGGCGTCGTAGTGGTCGGCGGACTCGAAGTACGGCGGTGGTCCCGAGCAGGGCCACCGAGACCACATGATCGAGCGCCAACTGGAGAAGCCGGTGTCTGTGTCCAGGTAGATCGCCGAGTTCGCCGTCAGCGCCAGCAGGGCCGGCATCCAGGGCCGCAAGTGGTTACTGACCCGCGCTGCGGCTTCCTTGTCCTGTACGTCGATATGGACGTGGCAGCCGCAAACAGCTTGCTCGCGGGCCAGCAGGCCGTACCGCATCGCCATCTCCTCGTAGCGCGGCTTGCGCGTCACCTGCTGGACGGCCGTGCCACTCGGAGGTGCCCCGATCGCCAGCAGCAGGCAGCCTTCCTCGGCGGCCGCCCTGGCTACGGCGGACCGCATCTTGACCAGATGGCCGCGGAGCTCCTCGGCAGACTCACAGACGGGAGAGTTGATCTCCACCTGCGCCCTGGTCAGCTCCAGTTCGACGTCGACGCCGACGGCATCCGCGGCGACGGCCTTGCTCCGCGGCAGCGGCCGACCACTCGCGGACACCAGCAGCAACTCTTCCTCGACGCCCATGGACGGCAGGCTCAAGTTCTCTCCTCACTAGATGACCTGTTGGTACCCGTGGGCATCGGCACAGAAACGGCACGCACTAGGCTCTGCGGCGTGAGCCTGCCGATCGTCACAGCTACCCGGTACGTGCTGCCGCTGCGCGAAGGTGGTTCGTTGCCTGCTGTTGTCGAAGGCAACGATCTCGGCACCTACGTGCTGAAGTTCCACGGCGCGGGTCAGGGTCCGAAGGCGCTCGTCGCGGAGATCATCGTCGGCGAGCTGTTCCGCCGGCTCGGGCTGCGGGTGCCGGAGCTGAAGCTGATGGAGCTCGACCCGGCGATCGGCAAGTCGGAGCCCGACGAGGAGATCCAGGAACTGCTGATCCGCAGCGCCGGGCTGAACCTGGCCGTCGACTTCCTGCCCGGCTCCTTCGGCTACGACGGCTCCAGTGGCAAGCCCGACGATGCCACGCTGGCACGCATCCTCTGGCTCGACGCGTACGTCGCCAACGTGGACCGGTCCTGGCGCAACACCAACCTGCTCGTCTGGCACAAGGAACTCTGGTTGATCGACCACGGCGCTGCGCTGTACTTCCACCACTCGTGGATGTCCGCGGAGAAGTTCACCTCACTCCCCTACAACGCGGCGGACCACGTGTTCAGGGACCTCGCTCCCGCAGTGC
>NZ_DASRXP010000010.1:0-11764 GCF_035687465.1 Kribbella sp. | reverse complement strand
CTTCGGACATCGTCCAACCACTCCTCACCGGCATCCACTGGCAGTCGACCTGGGTCCACCCCGTCTACGAACTCGCCTTCGGCCCCCAACCACCCAAGTGGCGCTGAGCCGGCCTGTCAGGCTCCCGGGCTGGCGGTGGGTAGGCCTAGTGCTGCGGCGGCTGTTAGTAAGTGGCGGTCGTAGGTGACGAAAGCGGTTAGGTCGTCGGCCAGTACTGCGTCTGCTGTGGCGAGGTGGATTGCGTCGAGGGAGCGGAGGGTGGGGTCGGTGTAGGCGGCCGCGGTGGCGCGGCCCAGGGCGTCGATCTCGTAGAGGGCGATCCGGGCCAGTAGTGCTGGGATGGCGGCCAGCAAGGCTGGTTCGGTGTGGCGGAGGGCGCGAGGGAGTTCTACCTCTGCCAGGGCCGAGGAGAGTAAGAGTTCGTCCGGTTGTGCGGCCAGCCAGTCGACGAGGGCGTCCGACGCCACCTCTCGGCGGACCAGTTTTACTAGGGCCGCCGTGTCGAGGTAGAGCATCAGTAGCGTTCCTCGTCGCGCAAGGACTCCAGGAGTTCGCCGGACTCCTGGTCGGTGCGGACGTCGCCTCTTGGGTATGGGAGCGGGCCGGTGGTCAGCGGCGGGCGCAGGCTGCCGGTCGACAGCAGGCGCGTCAGGGCTGACGGCTGGGCAGGGACGAGCCGCGCGACCACCACGCCTCGCTCGGTGATGTCGATCTCCTCGCCCCGCTTCACCCGGGCCAGCACCTTCGCCGTCTCCTGGTTCAGCTCCCGCACCGCGACTTCAGCCATGCCCTCAAGTGTAGTACTAATTTGTCAGACACCGCCCTTCTCCGCCGATCAGTTCCAGTCAGCAGAGAAAGTACGAGGTTGCAGGCAGGGCCGGACGGTTGTCCACAGACGAAATCAGCGCGGGGGCATGCGGAGGGCGCCGTCGAGGCGGATGACTTCGCCGTTGAGGAGTTGGTTGGTGATGATGTGGTCGACCAGGGAGGCGTACTCCGAGGGACGGCCGAGGCGGGCGGGGTGGGGGACCTGCTCTTCGAGGACCTTGCGGGCGTCCTCGGGGAGGCCGGCCAGCATCGGGGTCTCCATGGTGCCGGGGGCGATCGTGACGACACGGATGCCCTTGTCCGCAAGATCACGGGCCGCCGTCAGGGTCAGGCCGACGATGCCACCCTTGCTCGACGCGTACGCCGCCTGGCCGATCTGCCCGTCGTACGCGGCGATCGAGGCGGTCATCACCACGACGCCGCGGTCACCGTCCTCGCCGGCCGGCAGCGCGATCATCCGCTCGGCGGCGAGCCGGAGCACGTTGAAGGTGCCGATCAGGTTGACCTCGATCACCTGCCGGAAGGTTGCCAGCGGCAACGGACCCTTGCGGCCGACGATCCGGCCCGGAGTCGCGATCCCGGCGCAGGTGACGACGACGCGCAGCGACCCGAGCTCAGCGGCGGCATCCAGCGCCGCAGCGACCGCGACCTCGTCGGTGACGTCGGTCGGCACGAAGACCACCCGCGGTCCGAGCTCCTCGGCGATCGCCTTGCCCGCCGATGACGGCAGGTCGCAGATCACCACACCGGCACCGGTCCCGGCGAGCCGGCGCACGGTGGCTTCACCGAGCCCCGACCCACCACCGGTGACGAGAGCGACCTCGGACGGGCCAAGCTTCATCGAACACTCCTCAACAAGTCGCGCCCGATCACGAGGCGTTGGATCTGGTTGGTTCCTTCGAAGATCTGGGTCACCTTGGCCTCGCGCATGTACCGCTCGACCGGGAACTCGCGGGTGTAACCGTAACCACCGAGGACCTGGACGGCGTCGGTGGTCACCTTCATCGCAGCATCCGTGCAGATCAGCTTGGCGATCGCCGCCTGCTGTGTGAACGGCCGGCCGAGGTCACGCCGCCGGGCCGCTTGCAGGTACGTCGACCGGGATGATTCCACCGCCGCGGCCATGTCGGCAAGCAGGAACTGCAGTCCCTGGAAGTCCGCGATCGCGTGCCCGAACTGCTGCCGCTCCAACGCGTACGACGCGGCGACCTCGAGCGCGGCCTGCGCCAATCCGGTCGCGCAGGCGGCGATCCCGAGCCGGCCCGAGTCCAGCGCGGACAACGCGATGTGCATGCCGTCGCCCTCTGCGCCGATCAGGTTCGCCGCGGGCACCCGGACGTTGTCGTAGTTGACCAGCGTGGTGGTGGAACCCGTCAGCCCCATCTTGCGTTCGGGTGCGCCGAAGCTGAGACCTTCGGAGGACGCCGGCACGTGGAACGCGGAGATGCCGCGCTTGGGGTCGGCCGAAGTACGGGCGAAGGTGGTGTAGAAGTCGGCGTGCGAGCCGTGCGTGATCCAGGACTTCGTGCCGCTGATGCGGTAGAAATCCCCGTCCCGGACGGCCTTCGTTGTCATCCCGCTGATGTCGGATCCGGCCTGCGGCTCCGACAGCGCGTAGGCGCCGAGCAGTTCGCCGCCGATCATGTCGGGCAGCAACCGCTCGCGCTGCTCGGGCGTGCCCAAGGTCGCGACGGCATAGCTGGTCATGGTGTGCACGGACAACCCGACGCCGACGGACATCCAGGCCGCGGCGATCTCCTCCAGCATCTGGAGATAGACCTCGTACGGCTGCTCGGCGCCGCCGTACTGCTCCGGATAGGGCAGGCCCAGCAGACCGGCCTTGCCTAGCGTCCGGAAGGCGGCGCGCGGGAACGTCTCGGACTCCTCGGCCTGCGCCGCGTACGGCGCCAACTCGTGCTCGCAGAGGTCCCGGACGAGTCCGAGCAGGTCGGTGGATTCCTCGGTCGGCAGCAGACGGTCGACGGCCATCAGGCACCCCTCTCAGCGGCTCCCTCAGAACGGTACTCTTACCGATACTGAAGACTCAAACTGAGTATCGTTCTATGCTGTCTCGATATGACAACAGTCGTCCCCGGGCGCCGTACCCGCAGGCAGTCGGAACTGCTGGACCGGCTCCTCTCGCTGTTCCTGACGCAGGGCTTCAGCCGGTTCACCCTGGACGACCTGGCCGCCGAGCTGCGCTGCAGCAAAACGACCCTGTACGCGCTCGCGCCGAGCAAGGAACAGCTCGCCGTCGAGGTGGTGAAGCACTACTTCAAGAATGCCACCGCGCAGGTCGAATCGGCGGTTGCGCGGCAGACGCGGCACGACCGGCGGATCGCCACCTATCTGGGTGCGGTGGCAGATGCACTGCGTCCGGCCAGTCGCACGTTCCTGGATGACGTCTCCACTTTCGCGCCGGCGCGGTCGGTGTACGAGCGGAACACGCGGATCGCGGCTGATCGGGTCCGGTCGCTGATCGAGGACGGGATCGCCAGCAAGACATTCCGGCAGGTCGACATTGGGTTCGCCGCGGAGATGGTCGCGCACACGATGCAAGCGATCCAGCGGGGGGACATCGCCCGCCGCACCGGCCTGAGCGACGCGGACGCCTACCGCGAACTGGCCTCCTTCGTCCTCCACAGCCTCCGCCACGACTGATTTCAGCCGGTACTACGGCGCGCCCCCGGACGTCCACCGCTCGAGTCAACGCGCTGCCCCGCTGGGCACGCGAGCGAACTCGCAGCAGCTGTTGGGGTAGGCGATCGAGCGGCCCGCACTGCCGCGCCCCAGACGTCGGCGCTCGGGTGCACCAACTGCCTGTCTGGGCACGCGAGCGAGCTCGCAGCAGTTGGCGAGGTTGCAGACTTTGATAGTGCGCACGCATGCGCTCGGCCAGCTGCTGCCCTGCACATAGGCACCCATCCAAGTGGGCAGACGCAGTCAGCACACGCCTCGCAAGTAGCAGCAGATCCAGTGTCGTGGAGATGTGCGGGGTTTGGGGGCGGTTGTAGTTTGCTGGGATGCAGGAGACGGATCGCGCGGGGCTGAGGCTTGGGCCGTTGCTTCGGTATGTGGACGAGACGCGGGCGACCGTTTGGGTGGAGACCAGTGGGCCCTGCGAGGTGGAGATTCTCGGCCATCGAGCGACCACCTGGTCCGTTCACGGGCATCACTTCGCGCTCGTTCTGATCGAAGACCTGCAGCCGGCGAGCACGACGCCGTACGAGGTGCGGCTCGACGGACAGCAGGTCTGGCCGCAGAGCGACAACGAGTACGGGCCGAGCGTGATCCGGACCCCGCAGGCCGATGGGACGTTCCGGCTGACGTTCGGGTCCTGCCGGCGGTCGGCGCCGTTCGACGAGATGGGGTTCAAGGAGTTCGGCCCGGACGCCCTGGTCGCGCTCGCTGAGCGGATGGCGAGCAGCGAGGACGAGCGCCCCGACGCGATCCTGTTGCTCGGAGACCAGGTGTACGCCGATGACCCGTCGGACGCAGTACTGGCGAAGCTGCGGGCGGCGCACGGTGGTCGGCAGGGATCCGAGGTAGCGGACGAGATCGGGAACTTCGAGGAGTACACCTGGCTGTACGACGATGCGTGGACCACGCCGGCCGTGCGGTGGCTGTTCTCGACCGTGCCGTTGTGCATGCTGCTCGACGACCACGATCTGCGCGACGACTGGAACACCTCGCTGACCTGGCGTCGCTGGGTCACCTCGCAACCGTGGTGGCATGACCGGGTCGTCGGCGCGTACGCGTCGTACTGGGTCTATCAGCACCTGGGCAACCTCTCCCCCGAGCAACTGGAGAAGGACAGCACGTACCGCGCGATGCTGGCGATCGAGGACGACGACGAGCGGGGCGCCTACCTGGATTCCTTTGCCTGGGAGGCGGATGAGGACCCGGCGTCGACCCGGTGGAGCTTCTACCGCGACTTCGGTGCGCGCTCCCGCGGGGTCCGGCTGCTCGCGGTCGATTCGAGGTGCTCGCGGCACCTCGAGCCGGGCGAGCGGGCGATGGTGGACGCGCACGAGTGGGAATGGGTCCGCAAGCACACGGTCTGTGCGACGGAACCGATCCACCACCTGCTGCTCGCGTCGACGCTGCCGTTCCTGCTCCCGCCCGGCCTGCACCACCTGGAGGGCTGGGACGAGGCGATCTCGTCGGGCGCGTGGGGGCCGCGGGGCGCCCGGCTCGGCGAGAGGATCCGGCAGGGCATGGACCTGGAGCACTGGGCGTCGTTCCGGAAGTCCTTCGACGACGTCACCGACCTGCTCGCCGATCTGGTCCGCGACGAGGACCCACCACGGTCGATCCTGATGCTGTCAGGCGACGTGCACTGCAGCTACCTGGCCGAAGCGAGGCTGACAGCACAAGCACACCCCCGTACTGCGATCCGCCAGCTCACCATGTCGCCCTTCCGGAACCCCGTCGGGAAGCACATCCAACTGGCGAACAAGCTGCTGGACAGCCGCTGGATGACGACCCTGCTGCACAAGCTGGCCCGGTCCGCCGGGGTGAGCGATGTCGCGGCGACCTGGCGGACCGCACACGGACCGTGGTTCGACAACGGTGTGATGACCGTCACCATCTCCGGTGACGAGTGGGCGGTCGATGTCGATCACGCTGCGGAATTCCAGGGCCGGCAGACTCTCGCCCGGACGCTGACGCACAGAGGATAACCCTCACGCTCCGAAGTTACCTGAATACTCAGCGAGTAGATGGGTATAGGGACCGACGGTTAGTTCAGGACGCGTCCGCCCCGTATGCGTCCTCATCGTGAGGAGGCTGACCGTGAAGTTGAATTCCGTCCGCCGTACCGCAGCCCTGCTGGCAACCGCCGGCCTGGCCGCAACCACTGCCCTGCTGGCCACGCAGGCTTCGGCCGCCCCGAAGCCCGATGCGGTCGCATCGGCGAGCACCATCACCTCCACCCTGGCCGAGAAGGCGTCGATCCCCGGCACCGCCTGGATGACCGACGAGAAGACCGGTCGCATCATCGTTTCGTACGACGACACCGTGAGTGGCGCCAAGTTCGACGCGCTCACCGCCGTCACCAAGGAGTTCGGCAGCCAGATCACCCTGGAGAAGCTGTCCGGCAAGCTCAGCAAGAAGATCAGTGGCGGCGAGGCGATCTACGGTGGTGGCTACCGTTGCTCGCTCGGCTTCAACGTCGTCAGCGGCAGCACTTACTACTTCATCACCGCCGGTCACTGCACCAACCTGTCCGGCACCTGGTACGCCAACTCGTCGCAGTCCACGGTGCTCGGTAGCCGGTTCGGTACCAGCTTCCCGGGCAACGACTACGGCATCGTCAGGTACGCCACGTCGTACACGAACCACCCAGGCAACGTGTACCTCTACAACGGCACGTACCAAGACATCACCTCTGCCGGGAACGCGACCGTTGGCCAGGCTGTACGGCGCAGCGGTAGCACCACTGGCGTCCGGAGCGGCACTGTCACCGGTCTGAACGCCACGGTGAACTACGCCGAGGGCACAGTCACCGGCCTGATCCGCACCAACGTCTGCGCCGAAGGCGGTGACTCCGGTGGTTCGCTCTTCGCCGGTTCCGTCGCACTCGGCCTGACCTCCGGTGGCAGCGGCAACTGCTCCTCCGGCGGCACCACGTACTTCCAGCCCGTCCCGGAGGTCCTGAGCCGGTACGGCGTGAACGTCTACTGATCCACCTCGATCGCCCCCTGTCCGGTCCGCCGGGCAGGGGGCGATTGCGTGGGCGGCCATAACTCCGGAGTGCGGGTAAGTCATAACTCGGGCTCGGTCAGGTGAAGGATGACCCTTACGTCTTGGAGTGGAGCGAATACTAAAAGCCACCTTGGGTAACTCTTCGCACGGTTACGTCTAGGACGCGTCCGCCCCCGAATGCGTCCTCATCGTGAGGAGGCTAACCATGCGTTTCACCCCTATCCGCCGTACGGCGGCAATTCTGGCAACCGCCGGACTCGCTGCCACTACCTCTCTCCTGGCCACCCAGGCCACAGCTGCTCCCGCCCCTTCCGCCGACAGCATCACCTCCAGCTTGATCAACAGCATCACGTCCACTTTGAGCCGCGACGCGACGATCCCGGGCACCGCCTGGGCGACTGATCCCGCGACCGGGGTCGTCACCGTCTCGTACGACGACACCGTCACCGGGGCGAAGCTGGCATCGCTGAGCAAGGTCACCGAGCAACTCGGCAGCAAGGTGACGCTGCAGAAGATCCCCGGCACGCTCAGCAAGAAGATCAGCGGCGGTGACGCCATCTACGGCGGCCAGTACCGCTGCTCGCTCGGCTTCAACGTCACCGACGGCAGCTCGTACTACTTCCTGACCGCCGGCCACTGCGGCAACATCGCAGCGACCTGGTACTCCGACTCCGGCCACGCCAACACCGTCGGCGACACCCAGGACTCGAGTTTCCCCGGCAACGACTACGCCATCGTGAAGTACCCGGCCGGTACTCCGGAGCCGCCCGGCAACGTTGATCTCTACAATGGCTCGTTCCAGGAGATCACCAATGCCGCCGACGCCACCGTGGGTCAGGCAGTCCAGCGCAGCGGCAGCACCACGCAGGTCCACAACGGCACCGTCACCGGCGTCAACGCCACGGTCAACTACGCCGAGGGCACCGTCACCGGCCTGATCCAGACCAACGTCTGCGCTGAAGGCGGCGACTCCGGCGGCGCGCTCTTCGCCGGCTCCACCGCCCTGGGCCTGACCTCCGGCGGCTCCGGCAACTGCACCTCCGGCGGCACCACCTTCTTCCAGCCCGTCACCGAAGCCCTCACCACCTACAACGTCGACGTCTACTGACGCCACTTGTAGTGGGTTAGGACAGTACGTCGGGACCTCGGACAGGTTATTTCCTGTCCGAGGTCCCGATTTCTTGTTCAAGGTCCCGTGAAGTGGTTGTCCACAGTTGGGAGAAGGGCGAGGCGGGTTGACGGATTCGCGTGCATGTTCTCCTACGTGAACAAGAGACTGATCAAGGTGACTGGGGAGCGCGGCGGATGGTTCAGCCGGGCCGACGCACTGGAGGCGGGATACACCGACAGCGAGATCCGTCTTCGGCTCCGAAAGGGCCTGTGGACAAGGCTTTGCAGAGACGTGTACGTCGAGACAGGATCCTGGCCGGACGGCGAGCCCCCTTGGGAACGCACAAGACGGCTCCACCAGCTAATGGCGCGGGCGGTGACGCATCGGTTGGACGGTGAGGTGGTGGTAAGTCATCAGTCGGCCACGCTCTTGCGCGGGTTGCCGAACTGGGACCTGGACCACGGCCGGGTTCAGGTGACCAGGACCAGCGGACGCGCACGTTCCGATCGCGCGGTCCAGATCCACCGGTCGCCGCTCGAGCTGGACGATGTCTCCGAGTTGGCTGGCCTGCGCCTGACCTCCCCGGCCCGGGCGGTCGTCGAGACCACTTGTACTTCGTCGTACGAGGTCGGCGTGGTGTTGTCCGACGCGGCCTTGCGGGGAGGGCTGGTGACGAAAGAGCAACTGGTCAGGATGGCGCAGAGGCTCGAGCACTGGCCAGGTTCGCCGGCAGCGTGCGCGGCAGTCGGATTCGCCGACGGCGCGAGCGAGTCCGTAGGTGAGTCCAGGCTGCGGGTTCTGATGGCCAACGAGGGCATTCCGAGCCCGGAATTGCAGGTCGAGATCCGCGATTCAGAAGGTCGCCTCCTAGGCCGGGTCGACTTCCTGGTGTGCAGACGTTTGATCGTCGAGTTCGACGGAGCCCAGAAGTACGACTCCGTGAAAGATCTGGTGGCCGAGAAGTGGCGCGAGGACCGGCTCCGTGACCTTGGCTACTCCTTCGCCCGAGTCGGTTGGGCAGACCTGGACCATCCCCGCGAGACCGGGCACCGTCTGCACCAGTCCCTCGCTCGCTCGACCGCAGCTTGACCAGCGCGCTTGTGGTGGCCTTGAACACCAAAGAGGGACCCTGAACAGGTTATTTCCTGTCCGAGGTCCCCATTTGGTGTTCAAGGTCCCGACATCCGCCGCCCTGATCCCGCCACTCAGCTGCGGCGGCGGGAGATTTCGTAGAGGGCTACGCCGGTGGCTATGCCGGCGTTGAGGGATTCGGTGGCGGTGGTCATCGGGATGGAGACGATGATGTCGCAGTTCTCGCGGACCAGGCGGGCCAGGCCTTTGCCCTCGGAGCCGACCACCAGGACGATGGGGTCGGTGGCGGACGCTAGGTCGGGGAGCTCGACCTCACCGCCCATGTCGAGGCCGACGATCAGCAGGCCGGCGTCCTTGTAGGACTTCAGCGCCCTGTTCAGGTTGGTGGCGCGGGCGACCGGGATCCGGGCCGCCGCACCTGCCGACGTCTTCCAGGCCGAGGCCGACATCGACGCCGCGCGACGCTCCGGCACCAGTACGCCGTGCGCTCCGAAGGCAGCCGCAGACCGCGTGATGGCACCCAGGTTCCGCGGGTCGGTGACACCGTCCAGCGCGACGATCAGCGGCACCTCGCCGGCGTCGTACGCGCGCGACAGCAGGTCGTCCGGATGCGCGTACTCGTACGGCGGGATCTGCACCGCCAGGCCCTGGTGGGCGCCGTGGCTGGTGAGCCGGTCGAGCTCGATGCGCGGGACCTCGAGCAGGGCGATGCCGTGCTCGACCGCGATCAGCAGCGCCTCGCGCAGCCGGGCGTCCCGTTCGGTGCCTTCGGCAACGTACAGCGCGCTGACCGGGACGCCGGCGCGGAGCGCCTCGACCACCGGGTTACGGCCGTAGACCCACTCGACCGTCGCCTCGCCGACGTCCTTACGGGCCGGGCGGCGGCCGGCGGTGCGCTCGTTGGCGCGCTCCTTGGCCTTCGCCCGCTTGTGCGCGGGGTGCTTGGTGCGGTCCACCGCCTTCGGCGTGGGGCCCCTGCCCTCCAGCCCCTGGCGGACCCGGCCACCGGATCCGGCGGTCGGGTTGCCCTTGGGCTTCCTGCGGATGGCGCCCTTGCGTTGACTACTGCCTGGCACTTCAGTTTCCTTCGGTTGATTGGTGCGGGGCGATCGTCCAGCGGGACCCCTGTGGGGTGTCCTCGACGACGACGCCGAGCGCCTTGAGCCGGTCGCGGATCTCGTCCGACGCGGCATAGTCCTTGCGAACACGTGCGGCCTGACGCTGGTCCAGCAGAGCCTTCACCAGTCCGTCCAGGACCTCGGTCAGTTCCTCACTCGCCCCGGTCCGGGACACCCACGGCTCGGCCAGCGGGTCCAGCCCCAGTACTTCGAGCATCGCCCGCACCGAGGCCAGATTCTCTTGCAGAGCAGGCGAATCCCCGTCGGCGACCAGCTTGTTGCCGTCCCGCACGGTGTTGTGCAGTACGGCGATCGCGGCCGGCGTCCCGAGGTCGTCGTCCATCGCATCGACGAAGGCCTGCGGAAGATCGGTGGCCGGCCTCGCGCCACCCGTCACCTCGGTGGCCCGGGCGACGAACCCCTCGACCCGCTGGAAGCTGGTGGCCGCCTCCTCGAGCGCGCCGTACGAGAACTCGACCACGGACCGGTAGTGCGAGCTGACCAGGTAGTACCGCAGCTCGATCGGCCGGACCCGGCGGACCACGTTGCGCACGATCGCGCCGTTGCCGAGCGACTTCGACATCTTCTCGCCGGCCGCTGTGACGAGTGCGTTGTGCATCCAGAACCGGGCGAACTTCTGCCCGACCGCCGTCGACTGGGCCAGCTCGTTCTCGTGGTGCGGGAAGCGCAGGTCCAGGCCGCCGCCGTGGATGTCGAACTCGTCGCCGAGGTACTTCCCGGCCATCGCGGAGCACTCGAGGTGCCAGCCCGGCCGGCCGCGACCCCAGGGGGTCGGCCAGGAAGCGGTCAGCGGTACACCCTCGGTGTGGCCCTTCCACAGCGCGAAGTCACGCTCGTCCCGCTTGCCGCGGGGGTCGGCGTCCTCGGCCGCTTCCATGTCGTCGATGCGCTGGTTCGACAGCTCGCCGTACGCCGGCCAGGACTTCACGTCGAAGTAGACGTCACCCGAGCCGTCGGGCGCGACGTACGCGTGGCCGCGCTCGATCAGTTCACCGATCATCTCGAGCATCTCGGGGATGTGCCCGGTGGCGCGCGGCTCGTACGTCGGCGGGCGGCAGCCGAGCACGTCGTACGCCCAGTGCAACTCGCGCTCGAACTCGTAGGCGTGCGCCCACCACGGGATGTGCCGCTCGGCCGACTTGGCGAGGATCTTGTCCTCGATGTCGGTCACGTTAGCGATCACGGTAACGTCGTAGCCGGAGCGCTCCAGCCAGCGCCGCAGGACGTCGAACACGACCTCCTTGTAGATGTGCCCGACGTGCGGGGCACCCTGCACCGTCAGCCCACAGTGGTAGATCCCGACCTTGCCCGGCTGGACCGGTACGAAATCCCTCACTGCTGCTGTCGCGGTGTCATACAAGCGAAGTGTCACCGATCAAGGGTAACGGTAATAAATACCTTCCCCGCCCCACCGCCCCAGTCAGAGAGACACTGCTCTTGACAATTCTCCCTGGATAGGACGTCCTGCTCGGTGTCCCCCTGGCCCGCTACGGTGCTGCCCCAGGAGGAACCTTGTCGAACCAGCAACCTTTCGGCGGCCAGCCGCCGTACCAGGGACCACCCCCGCAGTACGCGCCGCCGCCGCCGCAGTACGGCGCACCCCAGTACCCGCCGCCGCCCCCGTATCAGTACGGGGGCGTACCTCCGCAGCAGGGCGGACCCGGGTTCGGGTGGGGACCGCCGCAGTTCGGGGGGCCACCGCCACCGAAGAAGAGCAAGGCCTGGATCGCCATCCCGATCGTGGCGGGTGTCGCCGTCCTCGTCGGCCTGTGGATGTTCTCGGTGCGCAACCAGCAGGACGAGCCGGACAACTACTCCCAGCCGGAACCGACCTGGACCTACACCCCCAGCACGCCGGTCGGAACGGAAGGGCCCTTCCCGACCACGA
>NZ_DASRXP010000009.1:0-6592 GCF_035687465.1 Kribbella sp. | reverse complement strand
TGACCTACTCGAGCCGTGGACGTGGTTCGGAGCGGCTGATCGACCCGCTCGGACTGGTCGACAAGGACGACGTCTGGTACCTGATCGCCGGGACGGAGAAGGGTCAGCGCACCTTCCGGGTGGATCGGATCGCCGCGGCGGAGACGACCGACCTGGCGGCTGAGAGGCCGAAGGACTTCGACCTCTCGCAGGAGTGGGCGCGGGTGGTCGACGAGATGGAGCAGCGGCGTTCGGGGATGTCGGCGACCGTGTTGATCGAGGAGCGCTACCTCCGGGTGATGCAGGACCAGCTCGGCCGGCACTGCGAGGTCGACGGCCCTGTCGACGACGGCCGGATCCAGTTCCGGATCACCGCCCCCACTCCCCTGATGATCGCCCAGCACCTAGCCGGCTGGGGCGGCCTCATCGACGTCCTCGATCCCCCGTCCGTTCAGGCCGAACTAGCCCGCCTCGGCGCCGAACTCACCACCCGCTACGCCACCTGAATCCCGCCGCGACCACGGGGACTGTAAGAGATCTGATAACTGGGGGGTTTGGGTGGGGTGAGTGAACTGGTGGGGTGAGTAGGGTGCGGTGTTCGGTTTGTCCTCACTGCTAGTAACAGGAAGTCTTCGTGACCACTACCCCGCCTCAGCCGCCGCAGAACCCCTACCCCGGGCAGCCTGGCCCCGGCTACGGTCCGCCGCAGCAGCAGTTCCCGCAGTACAACCAGCCGCCGCCCGTGCAGCCTGCGGGTGGGCAGATCGGCCAGCCCGCGCCGCCGCAGTTCGGGCAGCAGCCGTTCGGGCAGGCGCCGCTTGGGCAGCAGGGGGTCCAAGGGCAGCCGCAGTTCATGCCGCCCGCTTTTGACAACTCCATCTGCAGGTTCTGTGGTTCGGTGCCGGCGGTCCAGGCCACGGTCCGTGGGCACCAGGGGCTGTTGATCATGATGCGGTTCCTGAAGCTGGAAGGCCCGTTCTGCCGCAGTTGCGGGATCGCGACCTACCGCGACATGACCACGAAGAGCCTGTGGCAGGGCTGGTGGGGCTTCGCGTCGTTCATCATCAACCCGATCACCATGCTGGTGAACCTGCCGACGCGCGCGAAGTTCGGCAAGCTGCCGGAGCCGGTGCCGGGTGCGCCCGGGCAGCCGATGAATGTCGGCAAGCCGCTGTTCAAGCGCCCGGCGATCGTCATGCTGCTGATCCCGTTCGCTCTGATCGCGTTGATCGTGTACGGCGCTTCGCAGTCGACGTCCAACGCCAGTGCTGGGGACTGCGTCCAGAACAAGGGCACGGCGGGCTCGCCGGACGTGTCGGTGGTCGACTGCGGTTCCAGCGACGCGGAGTACAAGATCATCGGCAAGATCGACGGCAGCGCGAACGCCGACGACTGCGCGGCGCAGTATCCCGACTACGCCGTGGCCTACTCGGAGGAGCGCGGCTCGTCGAAGTACACGCTCTGCCTCGTCCCTAACTGACCTCAGGTGTAGTAGCCGTCCACGGGAACACGGGCCTCGTCGAACAGGGCGGGGCCCTCCGTGGGCACAGGCGCGAAACCGCCTGACGGTTTGAGGGTGTTGAGTTGGTCGCCGGACAGCGCGTAGACGACCCGGCTGAGCCCTGATCGCTCGATCGCGCCCGCGCACATCCCACACGGTTGGCAGCTCGTGTACATCGTCGTGCCGGCGGCGGTCCCCGCGTCCAACGTCCGCGCGGCCCACTTGGCGAGCTTGAGCTCGGGGTGTGCGCTGATGTCGCTGTCGGTGATGCTGCTGTTGCGTTCCTCCGCGATCACCGCGCCGTCCGGTCCGACCAGCAACGAGCCGAACGGCGGGTTCCCGGACTTGCGTGCCTCGGCGGCGAGCTCGATCGCTCGGCGCAGGAAGGCTTCTGCTTCGGGGGTCACAGCTACTCCATTCACTTGTTGGCGATCACGGTGGCCAGTGCCTGCCAGGCAACCTCAGGATGCTCGGTCTCCGCCGGGTCCCCGACGAAAGGATCCAGTACTACGGTCTCAGCGCCGAGCCGGCGGAGTTCCTCGAGATCGCTGAGCACCTGGTCGATCGAGCCTTCGCCCGCGACCCGTTCGTCGTCCGGAAGCGGCTCGTTCATGAGTCGCAGCAGGATCCGCGGTGCGAACGCGGGCACGGGCCGCCCATCCTCCTCGGCGATGTCCCGCAGCCTGGATGTTGCTTCACGCAACCAGTCGAGCCGTTCCCGGAGCGGGTGCCAGGCGTCGCCGAGTCGGACCGCCCGACGCATCCCGGCCTCGCTGCGGCCGCCGACCCAGATCGGGATGTCGCCGCTGCGGTAGTCGGCGTCGTCCTTCCAGGCTGCACGGATCTCGGTCAGCATCTCGTCGGTGAGGCGGCCGCGGCTCTTGAAGTCGACCCCGAGCGCCTCGAACTCCTGCCGCGCCCATCCCACGCCGACACCGAGCACGAACCGTCCGCCGCTCAACTCGTTGAGGTTCGCAGCCATCCGGGCGACCAGCAGCGGATGCCGGTACGGCGCGATGAGGACCGTGGTTCCGAGGCGGATCGTGCTGGTGATGCCGGCCAGCCAACTGAGCGAGGTGAACGGCTCGTAGAAGGGTGCTGGATACTGCCGCGCTACGTCAGGGGTGATCGCGAGGTGGTCGGACACCATCAGCAGGTCGTAGCCGAGACCCTCAACCGTGCGCGCCCAGTCGCGAAGCCTGCCCGGGTTGGTGCCCGGCCCGAAGTTGGGGACGTTCACTGCTAGAAACACCCGCCCAGGCTATCCAGGCGGATGTGCCGCCTGGAAGAGATTCTTCCCGGCGTACTGGGTGCTCGGCCGTGGATCTGCCGGTATCTTGACGGGATGACCGAGACTCTCGATCCGACTGACTGGGCGATCCTGGTCGAGGTGCAGCGCGACGGCCGGATGCCGTTGACCGAGCTCGGCCGGCGGGTGAACCTCAGTGCGTCGGCGACCACCGAGCGGGTGAAGCGACTGGAGTCGGCCGGGATCATCAGCGGGTATCGCGCTGACGTGGACCTGGCGAAGGTCGGGTTCGCCGTACTGGCCGTAGTACGGCTGAAGTATCCGGGGAACAAGCACGAACCGCTGCGGAAGTTGCTCACCGAGCGCTTCGAGATCCTCGAGTGCCTGCGCACCACCGGCGACGACTGCTACACGCTGAAGGTGGCCGCCGGGTCGATGGCGCATCTGGAGCAACTCGTCAACGAACTCACCGAGTTCGGCAGCACCACCACCAACCTCGTCTACAGCCAAGCCCAGCCGTACCGCGGCCCCCAGGGGCCACCGTCAGTGCACTAGCTTCGCGGGATGGAGTTTGGGGAGATGGCGGAGTTGGCGCGTGAGGTGCGGCGGAAGTATGCGGCTGAGGAGGTCCGGAGGTACGGGCGCAGTTGGAGTCGCGAGGAGCTCATGCTCGGGTTCCTCGGTGACGTCGGAGATCTCGCGAAGCTTGTTCAGGGCAAGGAAGGCATTCGCCCGCGAGATTGCTTGGACGAGGCGTTGGCGCATGAGCTTGCCGACTGTTTGTGGTCGGTGATGGTGTTGGCTGATGCGTACGACGTCGACCTCGAGACCGCGTTCACCGACACTATGGGCGAGTTGAACGCACGCCTCGACAGCCCCGGGTGAGAGTTACCAGGGTGGGTTGGGGTCGGAGGGGTCGTAGATGGGACGGACCTCGATGGCGCCGTAGCGGGCTGACGGGTGCTGGGCGGCGATCTTGACCGCTTCGTCGATGTCAGCGCACTCGATCAGCGTCAGGCCGCCGATGAGTTCTTTGGTTTCCGCGAACGGGCCGTCGGTGATGGAGACCTCGTCTGCGCGAACGCGGACGGTGCGGGCTTCGGCGGGTGAGCGGAGACCGGCGCCGCCTGCCAGGAGCACGCCGCGGGCCTCCATCTCCTCGGTCCAACCTTCACAGCCCTGCTGGAACGCGTCGTCCGGCACCAGGCCGACATCTGCGCAGATCATCAGCAGGAACTTCATAGTGCTTCGTTGGCGGTGGTGGTGATGGGGGTGCCTAGTTCTACTGTGCGGCTGACGGTGCAGAGGCGGTCGTGGGACATTTTGAGGGCGCGGGGCAGGGTTTCGCGGGCTTTGTCGCCTGCCTCGCCTTCGGGGAAGGTGATGGTGAACTCTACGGCGAGGTTCACCAGGCGGTTGCCCTCCTCGGCGTCGCGGACCTTGTCGCCGCGCACCTCCGCGCGGAACTCGGTCGGCTCGGCGCGGCGGCTCGTCACGATGTCGATGTCGATCGCCGAGCAGGTCCCGATCGCTGCGAGGAGCAGTTCGACCGGGGTGAAGTCGGTGTCGGTGCCCTCGTTGTTGGACCCCACCGACAACGTGCCTCCGCGCACGTTGCGGACCAGGTACTTGCTGTTCTCGGTGCGCTCGAACTGCACTTGCCGGAGCGTGTCGTCGCCCATGTCTGTCCCAATCTGTTGCCGGTAGCAAACGTTAAAGAGCTTTCAGCGCCCCGTCCACCGAGCTGTCGCCGGCGATCAGTTCCAGGGTCCGGCCGATCGCGGCCGGCGTCTCGCAGAGGCCAGCCAGTACTGCGGCGACGTCGTCGCGCGGGATGCTCCCCCGGCCGGTCTTGTCCGTGAGCAGCACCTGGCCCGTGCCGGGATCGTTGGTGAGCGCACCGGGCCGCAGTACGGTCCAGTCCAGGTCACGGCTGCGCAGATCGTCCTCGGCCGCCTTCTTCGCGCGCAGGTAGATCGTGAAGCTGTCGTTCGGGTCCAGCTCGTCGACGCGGTCGGCGCCCATCGATCCGACCTGGATGTGCCGCCGTACTCCGGCCCGCTCCGAGGCCTCGGCGAACAACGCCGCCGCACCGCGGTCGACCGTGTCCTTGCGATCGTTGCCACTGCCGGGGCCCGCACCCGCGGAGAAGATCGCGACGTCGGCGTTCGCCAGTACGTCGACCACTGCAGCAACATCAGCCTGCTCGAGGTCCAGTACTGCGATCTCGCCGCCCGCCGCCGTGATGTCGGCCTCATGCGCTGGATTACGCGCCAGCCCGACCACCTCGTGCCCGGCGTTCGCCAGGATCCTCGTCAATCGCAACGCGATCTGACCGTGTCCACCCGCTATCACGACTCGCATGGGTCGAGCCTAACGCGCACGTCACCGGTTGCCGGGTTGATCAGAAGACGTAGGGGATGTCGTGGATGACGTCCTGGTGACGGATGCGCCAGACGCCGTCGGTTCGGCGGAAGGTGAAGCGGTAGTACCCGGACTCGATCGGCTTGATGGCGCCCTGGGCGCCGAAGGTGCCGGTCGGCCACCCGCCCTCGGGCTTCGGAGTTCCGACGACGTCGAAGGTGATGAACTGGGTTTCGATGCCGGCCTCGTCGCCGTCGATGGAGACCAGGTGGTCGTACGTGGTGTGGTGACTCCAGCCCAGCGACGGGTGCGGCGCCATGGCCGTGGACATGGACTCTGCGATCTGCGCTCCCCCGGAGAGGGTTCCCAGCAACTCCATCCCATCGGGCCCGCGGTGGTAGTGGACCTCGACGACCGCATCGGCCTCGTAGAGCTGTGCCAGCGCCTCGCCGTCGCGCTGGTCCGCAGCCCGGGTGTAGCGGGAAACGATCTCCCTGATCTCGCTCTCAACGCTCCTCGTAATCTGCATGTGTGAAAAATACATATCCCCCAGCAGAAATGCAACTGTAAGAGTTGCTAATATGGGTGCGTCCGGACCGAGCGGCGGAGGAAAGAGGTACGAGCATGCTGGACGTGAGGTTCTCCAGTGCGCTGAAGGCCATGCTCCTGCTGGGCCATGCCGAGGAACAGGGCAGTCCCGTCCTCACCTCGACCCAGCTCGCCAGGAGTCTGAACACGAACCCGAGCCTGGTGCGCAAGTTGATGGTCCCGCTGGTGCAGGACGCGCTCGTCGCGTCCATCAAGGGGCGCAGTGGGGGTGTCCGCCTCGGCCGGCCCGCGAACCAGATCACTCTGGGAGAGATCTACCGCTCATCCATCGGTGACAAGCCGCTGTGGGCCCCGCGGGCGGAGGGACCCCGGGAGTGCCTGGTCACCAACCACTCCGCTGAGTACTTCGTCAGGCTCACCAACGAGACCGAGGCAGCCGTCCTCGGCGCATTGGCAGGCCGCACCCTCGCCGACAGCCTCGACGAGTTGCGCGCCATCGATCGGTCCGGCGGTGCTCCCGCCGCGGAACGGCCGCTTCTCGCGCCCCGCTGATCAGGCTTCGTGGCGGAGGATCGGGCGGAGGGTTTCCAGGACTGCGGCGTCCTCGATGGTGGAGGGAACGGGTTCGTCGCGGCCGTCGGCGATTCCTCGCATGGTCTTGCGGAGGATCTTGCCGGAGCGGGTCTTGGGCAGTGCCTCGACGACCGAGACCTCCCGGAACGCGGCGACCGGGCCGATATCCCGACGAACAGCGGCGACCAGTTCCTCCCGGAGTACCTCCTCGGCGATGTCGGCGCCGGCCTTCAGGACGACGAAGCCGCGCGGTAGTTGTCCCTTGAGCGCGTCGCGTACGCCGATCACCGCGCACTCCGCGACCGCCGGGTGGGCAGCGAGAACCGCCTCCATGCTGCCGGTCGACAGCCGGTGTCCTGCCACATTGATGACGTCGT
>NZ_DASRXP010000008.1:0-37166 GCF_035687465.1 Kribbella sp. | reverse complement strand
CGAACCACCCACACCTACCGCCCGACGAACCACCCACACCTACCGCCCGACGAACCACATCCACCTACCGCCCGACGAACCACATTCGCCTGGCGTACCGCGAACCACCCACACCTCTGCGCCCACGAACTGGGCACCCGGCGTCGAGGCGTTGGGTGGGGGCGGACAATGGGGGTATGCATGTTCGTGCGCCGGAGCTCAAGGGTCGGGGATGGTTGAACACCGGGGGTCGGGAGCTGAGGCTCGCAGACTTCCGTGGGCGGTTCTTGATCCTCGATTTTTGGACGTTTTGCTGCATCAACTGTCTGCATGTGTTGGATGAACTGCGGCCGTTGGAGGAGAAGTACGGGGATGCGTTGGTGATTGTGGGGGTGCATTCGCCGAAGTTCGCGCATGAAGGGGAGGAGCAGGCGGTCAAGGCTGCCGTGGAGCGGTATGAAGTGGCGCATCCGGTGCTGGATGACCCGGAGCTCGTGACCTGGCAGAACTACACCGCGCGGGCTTGGCCGACGTTGGTGCTCGTGGATCCCAACGGATACATCGTCGCGCAGTACTCCGGCGAGGGGCATGCGCATGCGCTCGATGCCCAGTTGGCTGAGTTGATCGTGGAGCATGAGAAGGCCGGTACGTTGACGCGCGGCAAGTCGCCGTACGTCGCTCCGGTGCCTGAGGCAACGGAACTCCGCTTCCCGGCCAAGGTGATCAAGTCGCAGCAGGGCTTCCTCGTCGCGGACGCGGGCAACCACAGCATCGTCGAACTCGCGGACGACGCCACCACGATCCTCCGCAGGTTCGGCACCAAGCAGCGCGGATTCCACGACGGGCCGGCCGGCGAAGCGACCTTCTCGGAGCCGAACGGTCTCACCCTGCTGCCGGACGATGTCGCCGAGAAGGTCGGGTACGACGTGGTCGTCGCCGACACGGTCAACCACGCGCTCCGCGGGATCAACCTCACCACCGGCGTGACGACCACTTTGGTTGGCACCGGCAAGCAATGGATGGACGGCGACACCACGGACGTCCTGAGCTCGCCCTGGGATGTGGCGTGGTGGCAGGACAAGGTGTGGATCGCGATGGCCGGCGTGCACCAGCTCTGGACCTTCGACCCGTTCACCAAGACCACCGAGGTCGCAGCCGGCACCACGAACGAAGGTCTTCGCGATGGCGCTAAGAACGAGGCCTGGTTCGCCCAGACGTCAGGGTTCGCGGTAGATGGCGACCGCCTGTGGCTCGCCGACTCCGAGATCTCCGCGCTCCGCTGGGTCGACACCGAGGTCCACACCGCCGTCGGGACCGGCCTGTTCGACTTCGGGCTGCGCGACGGCAAGGCCGAGGAGGCGCTCCTGCAGCACCCGTTGGGCGTGACGGTCCTCCCGGACGGTTCGGTGGCGATCGCCGATACCTACAACGGCGCCGTACGGCGGTACGACCCGGCGCAGGGGATCGTCGAGACGATGGCGACCGAGCTCGCCGAGCCCAGCGGAGCTGTTGTCGTAGGCAACGAGCTGCTGGTGGTCGAGTCGGCGGCGCACCGGCTGACCCGGATCCCGTTGGGCGCGTCCGCGAAGGCGACGGAGTTCAGCACCCGGACCCAGCGCCCGCCGATGGAGATCGCCGGCGGCGAGGTGACTCTCGAGGTGGTGTTCACGCCGCCGCCCGGGCAGAAGCTGGACGACAGGTACGGACCGTCCACCCGGCTGCTCATCTCGTCGACCCCCGAGGCCCTCCTGAAGGAAGGCGCTGGTGATTCCACCGATCTCAGCCGCCGACTGGTGATCGACGAAAACGTCGGGGGCGGGGTACTGCACGTCGCAGTACAGGCTGCTTCCTGTGATGACTCGGCCGAGGTGGAGTTCCCGGCTTGCCATATGCATCGGCAGGACTGGGGTGTTCCGGTCCGTGTCAGCGCAGACGGTGCCGCCCGGCTCGAACTGGTGCTGTCCGGCGGCTGAGGAGCGCTACTCCTTGGTGTCGCGGTTGTGCTCCTCGACGATCCGGTACTCCTCTTCCACGGCCGGGTCGAGGGCGTCGTTCGGGACGCGGCGGCGGCGGTTGGTGATGTAGAAGGAGAGCACGATTCCGGCCAGTCCGGCGAGCATCAGGATGTAGCCGACGACGGTCAGATCGACGGCGTCCCAGGAGTCACGGACGGCGAACGCCAGGATCGCGCCCACCACCATCAGGAAGATCCCCACACCGATGCTCATGCCGAGCCCTCCTCGAGTTTCACCGAACACTTCGAAGCTACCCCGGCCGGACCCCGGAATCCATGAGCAACGCGTGTCGACGTAACCCACAGTGGCCGGGGGGATGCTCCCTCTGCGAGTACCCGGCTTCAAACGCCTGCTTCGTCAGGTTCAGCGGGCGGCGAGTTCGACATCGCCGCTGACCGTGGTGGCGTCGATCTGGTGGCTGCCGGCCGGGTCGTCGCCGAGGTCGTTGTCGACGTCACCGCTGTGCGTGTCCGTCTGCACGTTGTAGCTGCCGGCCGGCGCGACCACCCGTACGTCGCTGCTGGTGCCCTTGGCCGTCACGTCGTTCGCCTCGTCCAGCTCGACCGTCAGATCGCCGGAGGTGGTCTCCACCGTCACCGCGCCACCCTTGAGGCGGGTCGCCTCGATATCGCCGGAGGTCGCTTTGAGGTCGAGCTTGCCGGTCATCCGGTCGATCGTCACATCCCCTGACGTCACGTCGAGTTTCACATCGCCGCTGACGTCGCGCAGCTCGATGTCGCCGGACCGGGCCGTGGCATCCACCCCGCCGACCCCGGTGATGGACAGATCGCCGCTACCGTTGTCACCGGTCACCTTCGTACCGCGGGGGACCGTGATGACGAAGTCCGCCCGGCATTGCCAGCCGCAGTCCCCGTCCAGCCGCAGTGTCTCGTCGTCCACCTCGTAGGCATCGCCGTGCTTCACCAGCCAGTACGTGCGCTTCTCCTCGATGGTGGTCTTCTCGACGTCGTCCACCTTGATGGTGATGTCTGCGTTCGGGGAGTCGAGGTCGACCGTGGAGATCTTCTGGCTCACCTCGTGCTTGTCCGTCGACTCCCTGTCCGCGAACGACCAGAACGCCAAGGCTGCCCCCGTCACCACCAGCAGTGCCCCCACTTGCCGCACGTCAGCCATCGTCCGTTCCGCCTCTCGATCCCACCCCGCATCAACCTGTCGCTCGACCCTAGGCCGGTACTGCGGTGCGCAGGATCAGGCAGAACCCCCGAGCCGCCCCTGAACACTTACTCAGGGCAGACAAGGCACGGCCCTGGCTCGGACAGGGGAGACCGGGCCAGGGTCGTGGTCTTGCCTTCCGCGGAAACGCTTCTACAGAAGAGCGGTCCGCACCAGGGCGGATGGTGGGGCAGATCGGGGCAGATCAGAAAGCGGACTCGGGCAGATCCATCACGTCGAGGTCGGTCAGCTCGGCCTTGACCCGCTCGGCTCGCACCGACGGCATCGTCGAGCGGACGAACCACCGGGCCGCCGCGAGCTTGCCGGCGTAGAAGTCCTGGTCGGTCGGCGAGAGGTCCTCGCCCAGCCGCTTCAGTGCGACCTCGGCCTGCCGGAGCATCAGCCAGGAGCAGACGACATCGCCCAGCACGTACAGCAGTCGGGAGGTGTTCAGCCCGACCTTGTAGATATTGCGCGGGTCACCGTTCTCGGCCTGCGGGTTGCTCGCCATCAACGCCTGGCCCATCACGCCCAGGATCTTCTGGGTGTCCTCGAGGCCCTTGGCGAGCAGCGCGCGCTCCTCCTTCAGCCGGCCGTTGCCGGCCTCGGAGGCGACGAACGCCTGGATCTGCTCGGCCAGGTGACCGAGCGCCTTGCCCTGGTCCTTGATGATCTTGCGGAAGAACAGGTCCTGGCCCTGGATCGCGGTGGTGCCTTCGTACAGGGTGTCGATCTTGGCGTCGCGGACGTATTGCTCGATCGGGTAGTCCTGCAGGAAGCCGGATCCGCCGAAGGTCTGCAGCGACTCGGTGCCGAGCAGGGTCCAAGACTTCTCCGAGCCGTAGCCCTTGACGAGCGGCAGCAGCAAGTCGTTCACGCGCTCGGCCTCTTCGTCGTGCTCGCCCGCGTACCGCGCCTGCTCGGCCCGGTCCTGGTACGTCGCGGTGAAGAGAACCAGGGCACGCAGCGCCTCGGAGTACGACTTCTGTGTCATCAGCGAGCGACGGACGTCGGGGTGGTGCGTGATGGTGACGCGCGGCGCGGTCTTCGCGGCGTTCGTCAGGTCGGCGCCCTGGACCCGCGTCTTGGCGTACTCGAGCGCGTTCAGGTAACCGGTGGACAGGGTGGCGATCGCCTTCGTGCCGACCATCATCCGGGCGTACTCGATCACCTCGAACATCTGCGCGATGCCTTCGTGTACCTCGCCGAGCAGCCAGCCCTTGGCCGGGATCGTCTCGCCGAAGGTGAGCTCGCAGGTGGTGGACACCTTGATGCCCATCTTCTTTTCGACTCCCGTGACGAAGGCGCCGTTGCGCTCGCCGGTCAGCTCGCCGGTCTCCAGATCGAAGTCGTACTTCGGCACCACGAACAGGCTGAGGCCCTTCGTACCGGGACCGCCCACGCCTTCGATGCCCTGCGGGCGAGCGAGCACCAGGTGCACGATGTTCTCGGTCAGGTCGTGCTCGCCGGAGGTGATGAACCGCTTGACGCCCTCGATGTGCCAGGTGCCGTCCTCTTGCTGGATGGCCTTGGTCCGCCCGGCGCCGACGTCGGAGCCGGCGTCCGGCTCGGTCAGCACCATGGTCGCGCCCCAGCCGCGCTCGATGATGTGGTGCGCGATCTTCTTGTCCCGCTCGGTGCCGTTGCGCCACAGGACATGGGCGAAGTTCGGGCCGGCGGCGTACATGTGGACCGGCGGGTTGGCGCCCAGCACCAGCTCGGCGGCGGCCCAGCGCAGCGAGGGAGGCGTCGGCTGGCCACCGAGCTCCGGCGGCAGCTCGAGCTTGAACCACTCGGCGTCCATGTAGGCGTGGTAGCTCTTCTTGAAGCCCTCGGGCATCCGGACCTCGTGCGTCTCCGGGTCGAAGACCGGCGGGTTCCGGTCGGCCTCGGCGAACGACTCGGCCAACTCGTGCTTGGCCAGCCGGTCGATCTCGGACAGCACCTCGCGGGCGGTGTCCACGTCCATCTCGGCGTACGGGCCCTGACCGAGCACCTCGTCACGGCCCAGGACCTCGAGCAGGTTGAACTCGATGTCCCGCAGATTCGACTTGTAGTGGCTCACAGGGTTCCCCTACCTCTTCACGGCGCTGTACTCGCGAGTAACTTGAGTATATACCCGCCGGTAACGAGCACCAAGTAAGTTCTCCGGTGTGACTGTGAAGCTGATCTACGAGACGCACTCGATCACCGTCGACAACGAGCGCGGGATCGCCACCGGCTGGCTGCCGGGCGAGCTCTCGGAGGAGGGCAAGCGGCTGGCGCTGGAGCTGAAGGACCGGCGGCGGGATGTCGACGCGGTCTTCAGTTCGGACCTGCGGCGGGCCGTCCAGACGGTCGAAGTAGCCGGGCTGACAGCTCCACACCTCCAGGACTGGCGCCTACGAGAGTGCAACTACGGCGAGCTCAACGGCGCGCCGGTGGATTCCCTCGGGCCACGAAAGCTTCGGATAGATACCCCGTTCCCAGGCGGCCAGAGCTACCGCCAGGTGCTGGAACTCACCCGATCGTTCCTCGAGGACATCAAGAGCCTGTACGACGGGCGCGTGGTGCTCGTGGTCGCGCACTCGGCCAACAGATGGTGCCTCAAGCACCTACTCGACGGGGGCGCCCCACTCGAGAACCTGGTGGACGCCCCCTTCGACTGGCAACCCGGCTGGGAGTACGAGTTCTAGCGGAGTTGCACGATCTTCTCCACACCCCGGAGAACCACCTTCACCTCAACGTCCTGCCCGGCCGGCACCAGCGAGGCATTCGCCCGAGGTGAAGTCCACGCACCGCCTTCGAAGCGATAAGACAACTGAGCGTCCTTCTGAGCAACGGCCCACCCCTGACCGTCAGGCAGCTTGATGGAGACCGGTAAGGCGGCGTTCTTGTCGGGGACGCCGCCGGGGATGATGGTGGTGCTGCCTGCTTTCGAGGTGAGCACGGCGTACACCCTGGTCGGGTCGCTGTCGAGGATGTGCTCGCCGAGCAGCAGCCGTGAACCGTCGGGGGTTCGGCCATAGCCGGCCCACATCGAGCTCCCGATCAGGTAGGCGGCCGGATCACGGGCCTCCTCGAGCACGTTGTCCAGGGAATCGAGCGCGGACTTCCGGAGATCCTCGGCTCCCGATGTCATGGCCCACAGCAACCACCCGGACTCGGGCCAGAGCCGTTTGTCCCCCCCGCTTTGGGAGCCCTGCTGGAACGGCACGCCGAGGATATGGAGCCACCCGCGGTTCTCGGCCGGAAGAGGGCTGAGCCGCAGCGCGTCCAGGTCGACTCCGGCCGGCAGTTCGACGACGCTGACGCCGTCCTCGAACTTCAGGGGCGTGTAGTCGTGGCGGCTGGACCCGTCGTCGGCGTAGATCCGCTGGTGCGACCAGCCGACCTCCTGACCGGTATCGAGCACGACCAGCGCCTTTCGGCCCGAGGCGCCCGTCACGAACCCGGTGGCCATGCCGACTCCCGGAGCCGGGTAGCTGTCGGCCACCAGGGTGGCAGTACCGTCCGCGCCTTCGCCGACGAAGCCTGCCAGGGTGTAGATGCCCTCGTGGTCCAGCTGGATGTTGTCGTGGTGACGCAGGTAGGACTGCTGTACGACGACGGCTGCCCGGCCTGCCGGGGTGGTTCCGGCCCAGGCGACCTTCGGTTCGCCGCGGAGGTTGTCGAAGATGCCGCGGTCCTGGTTCTGCGAAGTCGCGTGGCTGCGCTGCCAGGCCTGAACGACCTGGTTCAGGTAGGCCTTGTCGTCGGCGAGGTCGCCACGGGTCGAGCCCTTCATCAGGAAGCCGTACGGATCGCCGGCAGCGGACATTCCGACATCGTCCGGACGAATCCGGTCCAGCAGGCTGTCACGTGCCACGGCGCCTCCGCCGACGGCGATCACGACCAGCGCCGCGGCGGTCAGAGAGGTCAGCCGGCGTCGCCGCAGTCGTCGGGAGCCGGCCTGGCGGGCCCGCTGCGCCAGGTCGGACGGAGCATCGATGTCGTCGACGCTCATGCTGAGCCGCTGCTTGAGCTCGGTGTGGGTCATCGCAGTCCCTCCAGGATCGCGGGTTCGGTGATCAGGCGCAGCTTGTCCAGGGCGCGGGAGGTCTGGCTTTTGACCGTGCCGACAGTGCAGCCGAGTGCTTCGGCGGTCTGGACCTCGGTCAGGTCCTCGTAGTAGCGCAGGATGATCACCGCCCGCTGCCGTGGCGGCAGCTCCTGCAGCGCGGTCAGCAGTTGGTCGCGGACGGCGTGCCTGTCGGTGCCATCGGGGGTCGGCCGGTCGTGTTGCTCCGCCAGGGCGACCTCGGGTTTGCGACCTTTGCGGCGCCAGCGGTTGGTGACCAGGTTCGCCAGCGTCTTGCGGGCGTACGGTTCCGGCGCTCCCCTGATCCAGCGCCAGCGGACGTAGACCCGCGCGTACACCTCCTGGACCAGGTCCTCGGCCGCCGGCCGGTCGCCGGTGAGCAGGACTGCGGTGCGTAACAACCTCGTCGACGTGCCGCGCACGAAGTCGTCGAAGTCTTCACCCCGGGTGACCATCTGACCCCCTTCCTCCGTTGCCAGCTATGACACCGGTACGCCGCGGAAGGTTGCTCCGCCACGCGGTACCCGCGGCGAGGGGAACTCATAGACCAAGATGGAACCTGCGACGGGAGGAAAGTTACGGGGGGCCAGCGGAAGAGGTTCTGATGAGCACAGCACCCGGTACGGCGACCCTCGAGGTCCGGCGGCACCGTAGGTCCCTGGTGGCCGGCACGGTCGGCAACTTCGTCGAGTGGTACGAGTTCGGCGCGTACGGCTTCTTCGCCACGGTGATCGCGGCCAACTTCTTCAGCAGCACGTCGACCAGTGACGCCGAGAGCCTGATCAAGACCTACGCCTCGTTCGCGCTCGCGTTCTTCTTCCGGCCGATCGGGGCCGCGGTGTTCGGTCGGGTGGGTGACCGGATCGGCCGACGTCCGACGCTGATCCTGGTGCTGTTGTTGATGACGGCATCGACCACCCTGATCGGCCTCCTCCCGACGTACGCGACCGTCGGTGCGGCAGCGCCCTGGCTGCTGACGCTGGTCCGGGCGCTGCAGGGGTTGTCGGCCGGCGGCGAGTTCGGCGGGGCCGTGGCGATCATGACGGAGTTCGCGCCGCGCACGAAACGAGGTCTGTACGGCGCGTGGCAATCCTTCACCGTGGCGCTCGGGTTGCTCACGGGCGCCGGGTTGGCGGCGATCCTCGCGACGGTACTGAGCAAGGCGGCCCTCAACGATTGGGGCTGGCGGGTGCCGTTCCTGTTGGCGCTCCCGCTCGGCTTGGTCGCGCTGTGGTTGCGCCTCCGGCTCGAAGAGACCCCGAACTTCTCCCGACTGCAATCAACCGAGGTCGAGGAGGTGAAGAAGGCCGAGACGGCCAAGGCGATTGCTCTCGGCATCGGCCGGCTGATGGGCTGGTCCGCCGCGGGCTACACGTTCCTCGTGGTGATGCCGTCGTACCTGCAGGCGACCTTGAATGCGACGTTCCAGCAGGCCCTGGTGGCGACGGTGCTGGCGAACGCCGGGTTCGCGCTCTCGATCCTGCCGGCGGGTTGGCTGAGTGACCGGATCGGCCGGCGTCCGGTGATGGCGACCGGCGCCGCGCTGGTCGTAGTACTGGCGTTTCCCTTGATGAATCTGTTGCAGGACAAGGAGAGTTCGAACGCGGCGAAGGGCGCAGCGGTCTTCATCGCGGGGCTGGTCGTGGGGTTGATGGCCGGGCCTGGCCCTGCGATGCTGGCGGAGATGTTTCCGACCAGAGCGCGCTACACCGGACTGGGCCTCGCCTACTCGCTGTCGAACGCGGTCTTCTCCGGTTCGGCCGGCCTGATCATCACCGAGTTGATCAAGCGGACGAAGAACATCGACATCCCCGCGTACTACGTGGCGGTGACCTGCGCGGTCAGTGTGGTCGCGCTGCTGACGTTGCGAGGCGACGATCACCGGCGGGAGTTGCGGGACTGACATGCGAGTCATCGGCCTGATGTCGGGCACTTCGTACGATGCGATCGACGCGGCCGCGGCGGATCTCCGGCTCGAGGACGACCGGATCGTCCTGACCCCGCTGGGGATGCTCAGCCGGCCGTATCCGGAAGCGTTGCGGGCCGATCTGACCGCAACGTTGCCACCAGCAACTACTTCGACGGAACAGGTCTGCCGGCTCGACACCGGGATCGGACAGGCCTTCGCCGGGGCCGCCAAGCAGGCGGTCGAGCAACTGTGCGGCGGTCACGCGGACGTGATCGTCTCGCACGGACAGACGGTGTTCCACTGGGTCGACAACGGCGAGGCGCGCGGCACCCTGCAACTCGGCCAGCCGGCCTGGATCGCCGAGGCGACGGGGACGACGGTGGTGTCGGACCTGCGGTCCCGCGATATCGCCGCCGGCGGTCAGGGCGCCCCGCTGGTCAGCATCTTCGACGTGCTCTGGCTGCGCAGACGAGCCGGTACGCCGGTCGCCCTCAACCTCGGCGGGATCGCCAACATCACTGTGGTTCCGCAGGCGGGTGATCCGATCGCGTTCGACACCGGGCCCGCGAACGCCTTGATGGACGCGGTGGTCCGCGAGCTCACGGGCGGCCGGTCCACATTCGACGCGGACGGTGTGATGGCGGGGCGAGGGAAGGTCCATCCAGGGTTGTTCGAGCGGCTGCTGGCAGAGCCGTACTACCAGCGGCCGGCCCCGAAGAGCACCGGGAAGGAGCTGTTCCACCTCAGCTACCTGGCGTCGATGATGGCCGGTCTGCCCGAGATCGCGCCGGACGACCTGGTCGCGACGGTGACTGCGCTGACCGCCCGGACCGTGGCCGACGCGGTGCACGCGTACGGCGGAACCGAGGTAATCGCGGCCGGTGGAGGGATCCGCAATCCCGTGTTGATGCACCGGCTGGTCGAGGAGCTTCGCGGAGTACCGGTGCGGAGTACCGACGAACTCGGGCTGCCCTCTGCGGCGAAGGAGGCGTACGCGTTCGCAGTACTGGGGTTTCTGACGGTCAATGGGCTTGGCGGGACCGTTCCTAGCTGCACCGGGGCTCGGCATTCGAGTGTGCTCGGGTCGATCACACCGGGGTCTGGGCAGTTGCCGCTGTTCCTGCCGCCTGAGCGTGCGCCGGTCGCGCTGAACCTTGACCCGGGTGGCGTGTGACGATCCGTCGATGATCAAGTCCGAGGAGATCCTGGTCGACGGGCGTCCCGCGTTGCTCGCTGTTCCGGTCGAGGGACCCGTCCGGGCCGGGGTGGTCGCGCTGCACGGCTCCAGCAGTTCGTCGTACCGGCAGGTGATCTTCGAGCACCTCGCGAACACCCTGGCGCCGCTGGGGATCGCAGTACTGAGCTTCGAGCGGGCGCCTTGGCCGGCTGACGATGTCGACATCCCGTACGCCGTGCAGGCCCAGGGCGCTGTGGCTGCGTATGACGAACTGAGGTCGCGCCACGCAGTACCGATCGGGTTCTGGGGCGTCAGCCAGGGGACGTGGATCGCGGCATTGGCCGCCTCGGAACGGCCTGAGACGGCGTTCCTGGTGTTGCTCGGGTGCTCTGGGGTCAGCCCGGCCGAGCAGATGCGGCACGCGACAGTCGAGGCGGTGCGGCGAGCCGGGTACGACGAGACGGCGGTCGCTTGGGCGGTGGAGATTCGTGACGCTGTGGCTGACTTGCTGCGAGGTCGGGCGCCCAGGGCTGGGGTGGACGAGCTGTTGCGGCGGCAGGCGGGTGAGCCGTGGTTCGAGCTGGCCGGGATTCCGGTGGAGCTGGGGCCCGAGCTGCCGGTGTGGCATGAGATCGACTTCGAGTCCGAGCCGCTGTACTCGACCGTGAAGTGCCCGGTGCTCCTGATCCACGGCGAGGAGGACGCGAACCTGCCGGTCCCGGAGACCCTGGAGGTCTGGCGCCGGGCCGCCGCGGCCGCTGGGAACACCGAGGTCGAGAGCGTCCGGATCCCAGCCGTCGGCCATTGGCCCGGCACTCCGGACCGCACCCTCGAGGGCATCAGCCCCGCCTACACCCAGATCCTCCAGGAGTATTTCAGCCGCTGACTATTCCCGGGTCCAGGCGATGATCTGGCGGGCGGACTGTTCGGGGGTGCCGTTGCCGCTGACGGAGCGGGGGACCAGTTTGCGGATCTCGGCGGCGTCCTTCAGGGCTTCGTCGATGTCCGCGGAGTTCCAGCCGCGTTGCAGCAGCCGTTTGCGCCGGACGTCGTCCGGGCAGTCCAGATGCAGCCAGCGTCCCTCGGGGAGTTCGCTGGGAATCAGTGGGGACAACAGCAGCACGGGCGACCCTGAGCGGCGTACCAGCTCGGTGATCCGCAGCCAGAGATGGTTGTAGGCCGGCCAGTTGGGCGCGCCGTCGGAGCAGGCGATGTCGATGCCGAGCACCCGGCCCTCGTCGTCCAGCAGTTCGTCCATGTCCATCACGATCAGGCCGCCGTCGTTCAGCCGGAGCAGCTCCGGCACGACGGTCGACTTGCCGGCGCCTGGCGCACCTGTCACCACGAACAACCTCGTCACGCCCCCATTTTGACCGACCTCGCAACCACTCACCCGCCGACCGGAGCGTCCCGCTCACTGGGGTTGACCTTCGAGTTGGCTGAAGGGCGAGGATCTCTGCCATGACCGATGACTTGCTGACCATCAGCGCCTTCGCCCGGCGGGTGGGCCTGACGCCGAGCGCGCTGCGGTTCTACGACGACTGCGGCCTGCTCCGCCCGGCCGAGGTGGATGAGGGGAACGGCTATCGGTACTACGCGCCGGAGCAGGACGTGCGCGCCCGGTTGCTTCGGGACCTGCGGGAGATCGATCTGCCGCTGGCTGAGGTCCGGCTGGTACTCGACGGCAGTCCGAGCGAGGCGGCCGCGGTGGTCCAAGCACATCTGCGCACGGTCGAGGGCAGGGCCGACGCTGCACGGCGCGCGGCCGCCCGGATCCTCAGCACACTCAACTCGAAGGAGAACACCATGTCCCAGGAACGCAGCGTGGTACTAGGCGGTCCCGAGCTGGCCAGCGCGATCCGCCAGGTCGCGCCGTCGGCAGCGTCGACTGACGACATCCCCTCCCTGGTCTGTGTGCAGCTCGAGCTGGGCGAGGACGAGGTCACCTTGGTCGCCACCGACCGGTATCGCCTGGCCGTCCGCAAGCTCCAACCGCTCGGCTTCACCGGTACACCCGGCTCTCTGCTCGTCCGAGCCGACGAGCTCGCCGATCTGGTTCGCTGGGCCGCGGCAGGCGTTGAAGTACGGATCGAAACAAGCCCGACCGGTACTGCGCTGGTCCGCGACGGCGAGGTCCGCGAACTCCACCTGGTCGACGAGGAGTTCCCGGCGTACCAGGCGATCCTCGAAGGTCTCACCCCGCCGGTCTGCCGCGTGATCGTCAACAGACTCGGCCTGCTGGACCTCCTCGGTGACGGAGTGGTTGCTCTCAGCATCGACCCCGACAAGCTCGTGGTCGAGAACTCCGGCCACCTCGACGCGGTCGGCTCAGGCACCCCGATCCGCATCGGCTTCGCGGCTCCCCTCCTGGCCGCCGCCCTGGAATCAAGCGTCGGCCCAGACGTCCTCCTGGAGCTCTCCACCCCAGATCGCCCCACAGTCATCCGGTCGGCGGACCAAGGCACCTTCACCACCCTCGTCATGCCCACCCTCATCGAAGCGTGAACCGGGCGTTCTACGCCTGGCTGGCGGGAGCCTCGCTCTCGACGTTCGATGACGCAGCGGTGTTCTTCGCGCTCGGCTGGGCGGCGACCGGGATCGCTCCGCACGTCGCCGGCCTGGTGCTCACCGCCTACACGCTCCCGCGAGCGGTCCTCCTTCTGGCCGGCGGAGTCCTCGGCGACCGCGTGGGACCGCGCCGCCTCCTTCTGTCGGGCTACTCCCTTCTCGCCGTCGCCACCTTCGCTCTAGCCCTTACTGTCCACTTCGCCGGTACTTCGACGGCGTTGCTCCTGCTGATCGCGTTCATCATCGGCACGGTCGACGCCTTCACCCTGCCGGCTGCCGGCGCCTTCCCCCGGTTGTTCGCCCGCGATGCCGAGCTCTCCAAGGCCCTCCGCCTCGCCAGCTCAGACCCAGTACTCCGCCCGCTGCCCTCCTCGCCTGCGCCACTGCAACGACGCCCGCGGCCGTCCTCCTCCTACTCGCCTTCCGCCCCAAACCGCCAAGGCCCCGCCGGGCAGGCGGATTTACGAATAGTCATTCAGTAAATGGCTCGGCAGTAACAAGATCGTTGCCTGATCAGTTAGTCGAAGACGACGGGTGAGCCCTGAGATGCGCTGGTTGCCAGCTAGGGTCGGACCCGCTCGGCCCGTCCGCCTCGGGTCGGAACCATCCAAACGGGAGTATTTTCATGCGTTTCGCCCGCGTAGTCCTCGGCCTGCTACTGGCTCTGGTGGGGTTGCTGGTCACGATCGCCGGGGCGGTCTCAGCCTTCTGGCTGGTCGGACCGGACAGCACGATCGACACCGGCGAGCAGCACCTGGCCAGCAAGGGTCTCGCCCTGATGACCGCACCGGATCTGCTGGACCGGCATGGACCGACGCTGCACGTGACGGCTGCCGGCAGCAAGCGGCCCGTGTTCGTCGGGATCGGCCGGGATCTGGACGTGTCGAGCTACCTGGGCGGCGCGCAGTACACGCGGGTGGTCCGGCTCAACCTGCCGCCGAAGTTCGACACCCAGGAGATGAAGGGCGGCCTAGCTCCGCTGAACCCGCCGACCGGCCTCGACTGGTGGACCGTCAAGGCCAGCGGTACGGGGACGCAGGCGGTCTCGTGGCCGATGGCGGACGGCCGGTACGACGTGGTGGTGATGAACGCGGACGGGACTCCCGGTCCGGATGCCAAGGTGACTCTCGGCGTCGAGGTGGACGGGCTCTTCGTGACGTGCCTGCTGGTGCTCCTGGCCGGCTTGGTGTTGCTCGTGGGCGGGTTGTTCCTGATGTTCCACCGCAAGCGTCGTCCTCCGGTGGTACCCCTGCCGGTGGTGCCACCTGCCGCGCAGTACGATCCCCCGGCGTACCGGAGCCCGACCTACCAAGGACCGGTACGGCGTACTGCGGCCGTGGCGACCGGGGTCTCGTTGTTGCTGGTGGCAACCGGGTGCGCCTCGGTGCCGCCGAAGAACGTCAGTCACGAGGAGGTCAGCCGGCCCGCGGTCACCGTGGCGGACGGGCAGGCGGTCGTGAAGCGGTACAACGAGATCAACAATAAGGCGAACGCCACCCGCGACGAGAAGCTGTCCGAGACGATCGAGGACGAACCGACGCTCGCGATGACCCGGGCCGGCTACAAGGTCGACCGCAAGCTGGATGCGGCCGACAAGAAGAAGGCGTCGGCGTTCACGTACACCAAGCCGCAGATCGGCGCCCCGCAGTACGGCGCCTATCCGATGCGGTTCGTGGTCAGCTCGGGGCTCTCGAACTCCAAGGACAGCCAGCAACTCGGCGTCTGGGAGCGCAAGAACGCGGGCGCGCCGTGGGCGCTGACGTACTCCGTCTATCCGCCGACGACGATCAAGGTGCCGTCGATGGAGGGGCTCCGGGTGCCGACCAAGGCGGACATGAACAAGCTGTCCAGCCTGCCGCAGTCGGCCGCGGCCAACCTCGCCGCCTACTTCACGGGCGGCCCCAAGTCACCGAAGGCGGGCCTGTTCGCGCCGTCGCCGGGCACCCTGAACCTGCTGAACGGCCGGGCCAAGGACAAGGTCGAGGACACCAAGCAGAGCTACCTGTCCACCGTCACCGACACCTTCAGCACGTCCGGCGACCCGCTCACCTTCATCACGTCCACCGGTGAGGCACTGGTCTTCCTCGCACTGAACGAGTCGTACCAGTCGCGCGTCGAGTCCGACTCGACTGCCTTCTGGAAGAGCGGCGCAGTCACCGCCTTCAGCGACAACGTGAGGTACAGCAACACCCTGTACGCCGATTACCTCCACCAAACCGCTCTCGTCATCCCGCTGAAGGGCAAGGGCAAACTTCGCATCCTCTCCCTCGACACCCAACTCGTAGGCGCCGGCGGCTCCTGAACCTCTGAGGGCTGGGGGTGCGCTGGGGTGTTGGTGATGTGGTTGCGCGTTAGGCATTGGCGGGGTGGTTACGCGGGCTCCGCTGCATCCTGTGGTTCCACCTGCTCGGGTGGTTCCGGGGTTTGCCGGTCCACGATTGTGTGACCATTCACCACGACATCCGCCGGAAGCGGTGCCCGGCCCCCTCCGTACCTACAGAACTCCACGGAATCTGTCCGGCAATCGCTGGCCGGGGGTGGTTTCAGCGAGTTCTGTGGGTCCGGGTGGGGGGCCGGGCTCCAGATCGTGGCGGGGGCCTGGCGGCTGGCGGGACCGATAGCGCCCTACTCGGCGCCACCGGTCGAACAACCCGATACCGGCCGAACCGGGAGCAACCCGCTACCAGGCTCCTTCGACCGATAGCGCTCTACACGGCGCTATCGGTCGAATGGGCCGCCATCGGCCGGCTGGACCAGTCGGCTGTTTTGCGAGGTGGTGAGCTCGGGGCCGCCGGGTGGTGCATTGGGTCGCCAGTCGGGGGTGGGTTGTGGTGAGTGTGGGGGCTGTGCTGTCGGCAATCGCTTTCCGGCGACTCGGTGCTCACAGTCGATAGCTCGGTCCTCGCTGTCGGGTGACTTCCGTAGTCGCCGAGGGGATCGAAAGAAGTGGTAAGCGGTTGCCGTGGGATAGTTTCGGCTGATTGACTCCGGGGGTGAGGTTTTTCCCATCCGCCTGGGAGTTGCTGTGGAGATCAGTCGTCGCCGTTTGCTGTCGTTCGTGCCTGCCGCTGCGTTGCTGACGGCGGTGAAGCCTGCCTCCGCCTTGGGGGCGACGGCCGCCGAGGGTGGGCAGTTGCTGGAAAACCTGATCGCGGTTCTCGCGGGGACTGCCGAGTCCAACGCGAGGCCGGAGGTCGCCGCCAAGGTGGCGGGGATGGATACGACGGCGCGGACCTGGTTGGCCGCGATGGATCGTGCTGGGGCGGGGGAGTTGTTCGCGGGGCTGCCGCTCGGGACGAGCGACCCGAACCTGAGCGGGTCGTACCAGCATCTGTACGAGATCGCGCTCGCCACGAGGCGTCCGGGGCCGGCGTCGGACCTGCAGGGCAACAGCGCAGTACAGGCGAGGGTGCTCGACAAGTTGCGGTGGTTGCATGCCAACTACTACGGGGACCAGTCGAAGGGGTACTACGGCAACTGGTTCACCTGGGAGATCGGGATCTCCGGCTTCGTAGCCAAGACCCTCGCGCTGCTCGCGGCCCCGCCAGACCTGATCAGCCTGTACGTCGCGTCGGCGGACGCGTATCTCCGCAACGGCACCAATGGCGACGTGAACCTCGACTCGCGGTTCCACACCGGCGCCAATCTCGCCGACATCACCACCAACCGGATCATCCAGGGCGCACTGCTGGGCGACGACGAGCGCATCCGCAAGGCGCTCGCGGACCAGTTCACCGTCTTCGCCACGATCGACCCGTACAACCTCCAGCATGGCGTCACCGACGGGCACTACGCGGACGGCTCGTTCATCCAGCACAGCTCGGTCGCGTACACCGGCTCCTACGGCAAGGCGCTGCTCAGCCGGGTGGTCCAGACGATCAAGATGCTCGACGGCACGGAGTACGCGCAGAGCGACGACCTCGTCCAGGTGGTCCAGGGCTGGGTGGAGACCGGATTCGCGCCGCTGATCTTCGAGGGCTGGATGATGGAGATCGTCAAGGGCCGCGCGGTCTCCCGCACCGCCACCGGGTACGACGACGTGGCGGTCGTGATCGAGGCGATCGTCGACCTCTCGGACTACGCGACGCCCGCCGACGCCGCGCTGCTCAAGGGCTACGTCAAGTACACCGCCCGCCCGACGCTGAACCCCAACGCCTTCGTCTCGCCCGTCAGTGTGGCCCGGTTCGCCGACATCACTGGCGACGCGACCGTGAAGCCCGCCGATCTCAATCCGCTGTCGAGTTCGATCGCCTTCAATGCGATGGACAAGAACGTGCACCGGCGGCCGGGCTATGCCTTCGCGCTGGCACGGAACTCGGACCGGATCAGCAAGTACGAGTACATGAGCGGCGAGAACCTGATGCCGTGGTTCCAGGGCGACGGCGCGTACTACCTCTATCTGACCGGGCAGGACCAGACCAAGGCGTTCGGCGTCGACTACTTCACCACGGTCTCGCCGTACGGGCTGGCCGGTGTCACCGCGCCCGTCGAGCAACGGCAGACGATCCCACAGCTCTACGGCACGCCGTACTACGACAACCCCGGTCATCCGCTGAACTTCACTTCGTCATCGGAATCGCAGAACCAGTACGTCTACTTCCCGCGCGGCACCAACCAGTACTCCGGCGGCGCCACCCTCGGCCCGTACGGCGCTGCCGGCTGGATCCAGTCGAGCGACGAGGCGTACGCGGACCAGGCGATCCTGCCGGACGACTTCGTGGTCTACCGCAACGCGGAGTCGACCAAGTCGTGGTTCATGCTCGACGACGAGATCGTCGTCCTCGCCGCCGGGGTGACCGACTCGACCAGAGCCGTCACCACCTCGATCGATGCGCGTATCGCGGCGCCCACGGATCAACTACAGATCTCCGGAGTGCTACGCAACGGCCGCCCGTACTCCGGCACGGGCGCCGCTGACCTCAGGTGGCTCCGCTACGCCAACACAACCGCCGGTACCTCGCTCGGGTACTACTTCTTCCAACCGAACCGGGTCTCCGTCGACCTCGCCGACGTGACCCGCAGCCGTCGAGTGGTCCGCACCTCGAACCCCGACACCGCGATCACCCGCAAGGTCTTCGGCGTCTCCATCAACCAAGCAGCACGAGCCCGTACTGCGTTGGCGTGGGCGCTCGTGCCGCACGCAACGGAAGCCAAGCTCCAGTCGTACGTCCATGGCCGTCTGCAGATCCTTGCCAACACGACCCGCCTCCAGGCGATTCGGCACACCACGCTGAACCTGATCGCGGCCAACACCTTCACTGCCGGCAAGCATCAGGTCCACGGCCTGATCATCGACGGCCCGGCCTCGGTTCTCACCCGGCAACTACCTGACCGGACGACGACCTTCGCCGTCTCCGACCCGACGATGGACAGGGCAACCATCACCCTGACCATCCCGGCGAGATGGCTCATCAAGGTCGCGGCCGACCCTGGCATCCAGCTCGCGCACACCCTCATCGGTACCCGGCTGACCTTCACCACCCATCACCTGCACGGCCGTACTCTGACCGCCACCTTCCGGGGCTGAGCAGGGCCTGACAAACGATTGATGCCCAAGGCACCGAGACGCTGGGAGAGGTTCAGCTGGAGCGGTACGGGCGGAGTACGGGCAGTGGCGTGTCAGGGCTAGTCCCCAGAATGCATCGAGGGCATCCCCGGGGACATTGGTCTCCGGTGCCTTCCTGATCAGCCAACGCACTGCGCAGGGAATGCGCAAGGACGCACAGCGAACTGCGCAATGCATTGGCCCGCAAGCTCGCTCTAGTATCAAGGAATCGACATGACCTCGATCAGCCGCCGGCAATTCAACCGTTCGCTCCTCGCCGTCCCCGCCGCCGCTGTGGTCGGCACTGGCCTTGGCGCACTCGCCTCAGCAGCGGCCTCGGCCGCCCCCGCCGACTGGAACGCGCATGTTCTTGCGGGCCAGGCGAACGGCGACCTCATGCACCAGACGCGAGCTGGAGACGGCACCTGGAAGCCGAGCTGGGTGGAAGTCGACACTTCTCCTCCCCGCACGCTCTACCGCGTCTCCTGCGTCGGCATGTCCAAGGACCTCCACTTGGTCGCAGCGCTCAACAACGGGGCTCCGAGCCACGGCGTCCGGAACGGCTCCGACGGTTCCTGGACGGCGTTCAGCCCCATCCCCTCGCAATCGGGCCCCACCACGGGCGCGCCCCACGTCGCGGTCGCCTCCCTCGGACGCGAGCTGCACGTCTTCGGCGCTTCCGAAGGTGGCAGGACCCTGTACCACACCGTCCGCAACGAAGACGCGAGCTGGCAGCCCCGTTGGGTGACTCTCCGAACCTTCGGGCGCATCAGTCATGTCGCCACCGCCCGAGTCGGCACGACGATCCATACCGCGGTCGTCACAGATGGCAAACTTCTCCACGCCATTCGAGCCTCGGATGGGACATGGAGCAACTGGGGCAACATCGAGAGCGCGGCCGGTGATATCGCCAACGACGTCCTCGACGTGGCCTTGGCAGGGATCGGCGCGCAGCTCCACGTCGTAGTGGTGAGCGGTTCCAGCGAGGTCTACCACGCCATCCGTAGAGGGGACGGATCCTGGCAGCGGTTCAGGAAGGTGGCCGCTTTCTCCAACTACTCGCCTGTGGACATCAGCGCAGCCAACGTCGGCGGCGAAATGCAGGTCGGGATCATCGACTTCACCGCAAACGCCAGCCAGATCATCAGGCACAACATCCGCCGCTCCGATGGTTCGTGGACGGCGGTCAGGACCGTCCGCGCCACCGGTCTGACCGACGCCCCGGGAGTCCTGGCATTGACCGGCACCCTCTAGTCCCAGGGCTCGGCAAGACTCATGCTTGGGCCGCCGAAGTCTCGCGCCGGCGTCCGGACCATGTCTATACCGGTGTCCCTGGTGACGCTGCTCCGTGCCCACCTCGACGAGCACTACGGGCCCGCGCCGGACGCTCTTGTGTTCTCGCTCGTGTTCGGTCTTCCGATCCGGCGAAGAAGCCGAAGGGCAAGAAAAGGGTTCCAAGGCAACCAAATCGAAGGTCATGCGGAAATCGAATGGAGCGGCTGAGATCGAGGGGCACCCTGGGACCGACGGCACGAGCGGTTCTGCAGAGGAGGGGCGGCACGATTGCGGGGATGGGGACGACGGGGCGGCCGGCGCCCCGGGTGGTCGTCGGCTAATGGCACGCTACCCGCGGTGACGGGTGGGCAAACGAGAAAGCCCAGGTCAGGCAACATGCCTCTGACCTGGGCTTTTGTCATGTTCTGACAACTGGAGCGGGTGACGAGAATCGAACTCGCACTGTCAGCTTGGGAAGCTGATGTTCTGCCATTGAACTACACCCGCGGATTGCCGGCCGGGACCGGCAATGCGAAGGATCATACCTGGTCGCCCGCGCGGTTTGCACGGGGGGTTATCGGGCAGTTTTTAGACATTGGGCGCGCCAGGGGCTGGGCAGGCCCGTCATCTTCTGGCAGATTAGAACGCGTTGCCGGGGGCAACATTCGACGCAACGTGAGGATGCGGTCCTTGCCGGGACCGGACAAGATGGTTGCGGGGCAACTGAAAAAGAAGGGGTGAACAGGTGGCAACTGACACTAGTGACGCGCTGGACAATCTCGAACGGGAGCTCGTCACACTGGCGCGCCGGCTGCGTGGTCTGCAGCGGACGCTGTCCGACGAGGCACACCCGGACCTGGAGCCGGCGCAGTACGCACTGCTGAACCATGTCGAGGAGCTCGCACCGGTGCGGATGGCCGATCTGGTCGCGGCGCTCGAGGTGGACAAGGGGCCGGTCAGCCGGGCCTGCGCCCGCCTGGAGGAGGAGGGTCTGCTGAAGCGGGCCGCCGACAAGTCCGATGCCAGGGCGACGCTGCTGACGCTGACGGCGAACGGTAAGCGCAAGCTGGCCGCGGCGCGGAAGAAGCGGCACAAGGTGATCGAGGACCTGCTGAAGGACTGGTCGCCGGCTCAGGTGAAGACCTTCGCGACACAGGTCTCCAAGTTCAACAAGCTGGCCGACTAGCCGTTGCCGACGGCCCCGTTGGGAAGCCGTGTTCCGGAGAGCTGAGGGGTCCGGACGGCGGCAGACCGAGCCGACGGGGTGCGGCCAGTGGGGTTCACCCGCTACCGGGCCGTCGGAGCAGCAACAGACGGAGTGGCAGCACCTGCGGTAAGTTGCGTTCGTGCTGCTCTCCGACCGTGACATCTTGGCCGAGCTCGACGCGAAGCGGGTCCAGCTGGACCCGTTCGATGCTGCGATGGTGCAGCCGTCGAGTGTCGACGTACGGCTGGACCGGTTCTTCCGGGTCTTCGAGAACCATCGGTACCCGCACATCGATCCGGCCGAGGAACAGCCCGACCTGACCCGGATGGTCGAACCGGAGGGCGAGGAGCCCTTCATCCTCCACCCCGGTGAGTTCGTGCTGGGCTCCACCTATGAGCAGATCACGCTGCCCGCTGACGTGGCGGCGAGGCTCGAGGGCAAGTCCTCGCTGGGCCGGCTCGGTCTGCTCACCCACTCCACCGCCGGATTCATCGATCCCGGCTTCTCCGGCCACGTCACGCTGGAGCTGTCCAACGTGGCGACGCTGCCGATCAAGCTGTGGCCCGGGATGAAGATCGGTCAGCTGTGCTTCTTCCGGCTGTCGTCACCGGCCGAGCACCCGTACGGCTCGGAGAAGTACGGCTCCCGCTACCAGGGCCAGCGCGGCCCGACACCGTCCCGCTCATACAAGAACTTCCACCGCACCGACCTCTGAACCTGCCGCACGCAAAGGGGCCCCAGTGGAAGCTGGGGCCCCTGCTGCGTCGACGGTCAGGCGGTGGCCTTCAGGACGATCAGGATCTTCACGTGCTCGAGGTCGTCACCGAGCGGGTCTTGCAGGTAGGTGCCACCGTACGGCGAGACCGCGGTCGGCGACTTCACCTTGTCCCTCAGCAGCGACAGGTCGGAATCGCCGCCCAGCGACGGGCTCGATCCGTCCGTCGGAGTGGTCTCGGACGTCGGTGACGAGGTGTCGGTGGGCGTCGACGGGGTGCTGCCGTCGGCCGGTGTCGGCGTCGGGGTGGGGATGTCCTGGCCGGTCTTGGCATCCATCAGGACCGGCAGTGCCTCGGCCTGGGTGTAGACGACGCCGTGGTACGCCGCGGTGATCTCCGGAACCACTCGGCTACCGGACGTCGAGGTGTAGCCCCAGACCTTCTTGCCGGTGGTGTCGTCGATGCCGAAGATCTCGGTACTCGGCTTCAGGTATTCCCCGCTGTTGCACACCACGGCGGTCTGCTCGTCCGACCAGCAGTTGCGACCCGGCGGGTCGTCGGTGGTGTTCGCGAACTTGGACTCCACCACGGCGCCAGTAGTCAGGTCGATCGAGTAGATCGACGACACATAGTGGCCCTCGTACTTACCGGCCGGCGGGCTGACGTACTTCTGGCCGGTCAGGTAGCCGTGCTTCGGGGCCGCCGCTACCGGGTTCAGGTAGTTCATCGCGATCGGGGTGTTCTTCTTGACCGCGCCGGTGGTCGCGTCGACCAGCGCTGCCGAGAGCTCCGTGCTGCCCTCGTGGCCGTCGCCCCGGGCGCCGGCGACGACGCCGTTGAGCAGACCGGCGACCCGCAGGTTCGGGATCACCGAGCCCTTCTGGGTGGCGGGATCGGCGTAGACGGTGAACTGGCCGACCTTCTTGGCGGCTGTTTCGGAGTCTGGAGACAAGCCCATGGCGAGCTGCCCGGTGGCCGGATCCGCGGCCTGACTGAGGACGTCGTCGCCGCCCTCGTCGGGACCGACGGCCGCCGTGAGGTCGAGGATGACCTGAGCCAGCTTCTTGCCGTCGGCCGGGTCGAGCCAGAGGAAGTTGATCTGGCCGCGAGCCTTCTGGGTGCCGGTGCCCTGCGCCCGCTGGACGAACGCGACAGCGACGGCCTCCTTGCCGTTCAGCTGAACGGCGACCGGCTTCGTCACGTCCGAGGTGGTGGTCGTCGACACGTCCGAGGCCGGGACGTTCCACGAGCTGCTCTGGCCGGCCGCGTCGGCTCCGCTGATACCTGCCTGGGTCGCGTAGAGCGCGATCCGGCCGATCATGCCGGCCTTGATCTTCGACTCGACGAGCTTGGGGATGTCGGGTTCGCCGATCGCCGCGGCGGCGACGAAGCCCTTCGGCGGGTCGAAGGACGGAACGTTCGGGGCGTTCGGCGTCGAGGCGCTCTCGCCACCGCCGTCTCCCGTGCTCGAGTCTGACTTCGTGTCGTCACCGCCACTGCAGCCGGCCAGCAGTGCGACCACGGCGGTCGCGGCGATCAACGGACGCAACATCGATTCTCTCCCCAAGGGTCGACCAAGAGTGACGGCCTGAACGCTAGCAGCGTCAGCGGGTCTCCCGATCGCACCAAGCTGCAAGCCTGTGGACAGCCCGGGTGGCCGCCGGTCGCCCCTCAGCGGACGACCGACAACCCCGTACTGTGCCGCCGCTGCTCGGGCTCGATCCAGTCCGCCCACCGGCGCAGTACTCCGGCCAGTTCGTGCCGCGGACCTGTTGTTCCGGCCGGTCGACCGGCCTCCATGCTCTCCTTGACCAGGGCGTGTGCCTCGGCGGCCCGGATCTGTTCGGCGACCCGGTACCGCGCGACCTCTGCTTGTTCGGTGATCATCGTGCTGCTCCCCTCACTCGGTCGAACTCAGGTGTGATCGAACTTTGTTGCCTGGGGCCCGGACCCCTCCGGCTCGGGCCCCTCGTGGTTCAGGCGCGGAGGACGGTGATGTCGCCCGACACGGTGCGCGCCCGCAGCATCAGTGAGCGCTCGCCCTCGGCCGGCTTCTCGCCGGGCTCCAGGTCGCACTGGATCTGGCCCGTGACGGTCTTCAGGTCGAGGTACGTCGGTACACCGTCCGGTACGCCGATCCGCACGTCGCCGTTCGCGGTCTCAGCCCGGACGCTCGGGCCGTCGGCCAGCTCGACGGTGACGTCACCGGAGCCGGAGGTGGCGACCGAGTGGTCGCGGATCCGCTCGATGGTGATGTCGCCCGAACCGACCTTGACGGTGGTCGGGCCGAACGCGTCGCCGATCCGGATGTCGCCGGAACCGCTGGTCAGGCCGACCATCCCGGCAGCCTGGCCGATGTCGATCGCGCCCGAGCCGGTGCCTGCACGGACGGTGCCCGCGGCGTGCTCCAGCCGGATGTCTCCACTGCCAGTGGTGGCAGCCAGGTCACCCTCGATCCGCTCGGCGCGGATGTCGCCCGACCCGGTGGACAGCCGGGCCACGCCCAGCGGAGTACTGGCGGAGATGTCGCCCGAGCCGGTCTTGATCCGGGCGTCCAAGGTCGCCGGGGTCTGGATCCGGACCTGGATCTCGGGGCCGCGGCGGACGTTCTTCGGGCCCTGGACGATCAGCTCGCCGTCGGCCACCTTGAAGATCACGTCCTCCTCGGGTCCGCTGTCGACCTCGATCGCGGCCGTCGGCTCGTCGCCGGGCACGATCTCCACCTGGCCGGAGCCGATCTCGATCCGGACCCGGTCGAACTTCTCGGCCAGTTGGCTGCTGAAGCCGCTCACTGGGCCCACCCCGTCATCCGCTGGCCGGGGCCGCGGTCGCCGCGGTCTCCCCGGCGGTGCCCACGGTTGCTGTCACGGTCACGGTCGCGGTTGCCACGGCGTTCGCCGCGTTCACCACGGTCGCCGCGACGCTCGCCGCGGCGGGGTCCCTCGGGTCCGAAGACGCCGTCGGGGCCGAACGGACCGTCGGGTCCGAGCACGCCGCCCGGGCCGAACACGCCCTCCGGTCCGAGCGGTCCCTGCGGACCGAAGACACCGTCCTGGCCGAACACGCGCTGAGAGCGCGGCGGCCGGGGCGGGCGGGGTGGGCGACCGCGGTCACCGGTCAGGGCGGTCATCACGGTGCGCATCAGCCACGCGTTCGAGGAGATGCCCTCGCTCGCGGCGGACTCGTCCACCTTGTTCTTCACCGACATCGGCAGCCGCAGGGTGATCCGTGCGGTCGGCTCGTCGGCGTCCGGCGCGAGGTCTTCGGCCACCGGCTCGTCATCGTTGTCGTCGTCGTCCAGCTCGTCGTCGGGTCCGGTCAGCTGGCTGGGGGCCGGCGTGACCACGAACTCGGGGCGGCCGGCGGCCATCCGGAGCTCGACCGAACCGGGGGACAGCTCGCGGCTGATCTCCCCGGCGGCGTCGGACAGGGCTGAGATGAGGGCCAGGCGGCCCGCGTCATCCAGCGTGGCTCCGAGGCGCTGGGCCACGGAGCGAGTTTGGTCGTCGGCCAACGCGGTGGCGTTCTCCACGCTACGGCGGACCGACTCGAGATAGTGATCAAGTTCCATGACGGCAATACTGACGTCATCGTGACGTCACTGTCAACCCCTAGTGATGTCAACTGACGGCGAAGGTGACATCAGGGCAGAATGAGGGCCAGTCCAAAGAGAGGGAGCAACGTGTCCAGAGGAGTGCTCGTCACAGGGGCGTCGCGAGGCCTCGGGGCCGAGGTGGCGAAAGCCTTCGCGGCGGCCGGGGACCGGGTCGTGCTGCATTGCCGTGGGGCGGTCGACAAGGCCCGGGCCGTGCTCGAGGAATTGCCCGGCGAGGGACATGCGGTAGTCGTCGCGGACCTGGGTGATTCGGCTGCAATCCCTTCTGTGGTTGAGGAATCTGTTGCAGCGGTCGGGCGGATCGACGTACTGGTGAACAATGCCGCGCTGTTCGTGGATGAACCGGTCGGGGGGTCCCGGCGGGTTGGCCATCCGCTGGCGGACACGTCGTACGAGGACTGGGTGGCGATCTGGCGGCGGACGCTGGCGGTGAACCTCGAGGGTGCGGCTCATCTGACCTGGTGCGTGGCCCGGCAGATGCTCGACAAGGAGCCGGCGGAGGGCGCCAGACGGGGTGCGATCGTCAACGTCGGGTCGCGCGGGGCGTATCGGGGAGAGCCCGATGTGCCCGCTTACGGGGCGAGCAAGGCTGGATTGCACGCCCTTGGGCAGTCGATGGCGGTGGCGCTGGCGCCTCATGACATCACGGTGACGTCAATCGCGCCTGGGTTCATCGTCACCGACATGACCGAGGAGTGGCTGGAGGGTCCGCGCGGGGATGCGATCCGCGCTCAGAGCCCCTTCGGCAGGGTGGCGACGCCCGAGGAGGTCGCTGCGGCAGTCGTTTGGCTCGCATCCCCGGCCGCCGGCTGGTCCTCAGGCGCCGTCCTCGACTTCAACGGCGCCTCATACCTCCACTAAAGCCCTTACGTCCGAAGAACTAGCGGGACGTCCCTCCAGTTCTTCGGACGCAAGCGGAGAAGGGCAAAGGGTCAGCTGCCGTAGGCCTCTAGTTCGACTATGCGGGAGTAGGTGTTGCCGTTGCCGGCTAGGGCGAGGATTCGGATGGCGTCGGCTTGGGTCGGGGAGAAGGTCGAGGTGACGTGGCCGGCGACGTTGGCGCGGACCTGGGCGACCGTCTGCCAGGCACCGCTGCCGCTCCGGACCTGGACATCCCAGTCGCGCATTCCATTGGTCGCCGCCGGGTACTTGACCGAGTCGAGCGTGTAGAGCTCCACCCGGTCGATCGTGGTCGGCGCGGCCAGGGCGACGTCGTACGTGTCCGGGAAGATCGCACGGGTGCCGTCGTTCCACCCTGTGAGCGTGTCCCAGTGTTCGGAGTCCTTGTCGCCGTCGACCGCGCCACAGAGTGCGAAGTTGCCGTGGGTGGACGACGCCGCCGCCTGCTCGCCGAGCGCGACGTTGCTGCCCGGACCCTTCGGCGGCAAGGGATTCACCTGGACCGGCACGGTCAGCTTCGTCTTGTCGACCTCCAGGTCGATCTTGTAGCTGCCGGGCTTCGAGTCACGAGGAACCCGGACCTCGACGGGTGCGGTCACGGGCTGATCTGGGTCGAGCGCCGGAAGGTAGGAGGAGAACAGTTCGCGCGAAAGCGTCAGCGGACCACTCGGGTCCAGCGTCAGATCGGCGTACCGGGGCTCCTTGCCGGTGTTGGTCATCGTCAGCGCGAGGTTGCCGGGGAAGCAGGGCAGGCCGACCACGCTGAGCTGCTGCGGATCGGTCGACACCGTGACCGGGCGCGAGCCGTGGCCGGGCCAGCCGGCGCCTTCGGCGGAGGCGGACGCTGCGGGCTCACCGGCGGCCGCGGACGAGCCGCCCGGGTCGGTGGTTGCGCTGAGCAACGAAATGATGGTGGAAGCGGCCACGGTGGCCGCGACCGAGGTGACGAGGACGAAGCCGGATCGGCGCCTGGAGCTGGTCATCAGGTCTCTCCTCAGAGGGTCTGGATCCCGGGGCGCCCGTCCTCGACGAGGAGCTTGGCGCGGGTGCTGACAGTGCCGTTCGGGACGGTGACCCGGTCGACCACGCGGTAGTCGGAGATCCACTGCCGCGGTGTGATCGTGCAGCTGACGTAGCCGCGCTGGAAGTTGCCGTACTTGATGTGCGGGTTCTCCCGCAGCAGTGTCAGACCACCTGGATCCAGGTCCATCCCGTCCAGCCCGGACGAGATCGACGTACCGACGAACTCGCTGCCCACGGTCGGGGAGTCGGGGTCGGAGAAGTCCAGCTTCAGGTCGGAGGCGACGCTGCGGTGGAGGTCGCCGCCGATCGAGACCAGGTTGCGGACCTTGCGCTGGTGGGCGCCGCCGAGGACCCGGTCACGGGAGGCCTCGTAGCCGTCCCAGGTGTCCATCGGGACCAGGATCTCCGGGCCGTCCTTGACGTCGAGCCGGGCCAGCGCGTTCTGCTGGGCGAGGACGTTCCAGCGCGCCCGCGAGGCGGACCAGCCGTCGAGCAGCCACTTCTCCTGGGCGGCCCCGGTGAGCGTGCGGGCCGGGTCCTTCGTCTCCGGTCCCGGTGCTTTCGAGCCGTCGCCGTAGGCCTGGTCGGAGCGGTACTGCCGGGTGTCGAGCACGCTGAACTCCGCCAGGCGGCCGTACTGGATCCGCCGGTAGAGCTGCATGTCCGGGCCCTTCGGCAACTGCGCGAGCCGCAGCGGCATGTGTTCCCAGTACGCGCGGAAGGCGTTGGCCCGGCGTACCAGGAACTGGGCCGGCGGCGCGCTCGGGTGGGCCTCGTCGGCCCAGTTGTCGACCACCTCGTGGTCGTCCAGGGTGACCACCCAGGGCGCCGCCGCGTGTGCCGCCTGCAGATCCGGATCCATCTTGTACGACGCGTAGCGGTTCCGGTACTCGTCGAGCGTGACCGTCTGCCGGGTCACGTAGTCCTCGTTCGAGTGCGGCCGGACGCCACGGTCGATGCCGAACTCGTAGATGTAGTCGCCCAGGAAGACGACCAGGTCGTGGTCCCGCTTCGCCATGTCCGCGTACGCCGTGTACCAGCCCTCCCACCATGCCTGGCAAGAGGCGAACGCCATCGACATCACGGGCACAGTCGTCTGCGCTGACGGCGCCGTACGGGTCCGGCCGACCGGGCTGAGTTGGTTGCCGACGCGGAAGCGGTACCAGTAGTGCCGCCAGGGCTGCAGACCCTGTACGTCGACGTGCACCGAGTGACTCGCCTCGGGCCGGGCCTGGGTGGAGCCGTGGCGCACGACCCGGCGGAACCTCTCGTCCTCGGCGACCTGCCACTGGACCTCGACCGGCCGGCGATCCATCCCGCCGAAGGGCGCGAGCGGCTCGGGAGCCAGCCGGGTCCAGATCACCACCGCCCCCGGCAGCGGATCACCAGAAGCGACCCCGAGAGTGAACGGATCGCGACGGTCCACCCCCGCGGTCGGTCCAGCCTTGGCGGTGCCGACTTCTGGCAGGTTCCCGGTCAGCGCCAGCGCGGCAGCCGCCCCGGTCACGGTCAGAAAGCCCCGACGGGTAGAGCCCGAGCGAATGTCTTTCATCGTCACCAACCCACCCGATCATCCGACATGATCACTTCAGGAACAGGTAAGCGACTACCTGACCAACGTCAGATTACGGAAGGAATCTTCCGGCGGCTCGGGATCTGTCCGATTCCGGCCGCCGGAAGGCTTCAGCGGGTGACGATCTTGTTCGCCGGCGGTGGTTTGATCGTGTCCGTCGCGTTGTAGCTGGACACGGTGACCTGCATGTCCATGGCGCCCATCTTGTAGGCCATCTTGTACATCAGGTTGTCGGCGCCGACCCAGACTGTGTAGACCGACAACTTCGGCAGACCCACCGCCGACAGCTTCTTGGCCGAGACGCCGTACGCGACGGCGTTGTCCACGGTCAACTGGTACCGGTTCACCTTGCGGAAGCCGAGTGTCTCGGTCTTGACGAACTTGACCTTGCGCAGGGCCTTGTCCCACGACTTGACCGACTTGACCGGGTCGGCACCTTCGAGCATCTCGCCCAGCGAAGCAAGCGCCGGGTCCTTGGTGGTCTTGAGGTTGATCTTCAGGTACTTGCCGGCCGGGGCGGCATTCGGAGCCGACACGTACAGAGTGCCTTTGATCGCGATGACGTGAGCCGCCCCACCCAGTGCCGCGCTGCTCATGTCGAGCTTCGTGGCGAACGGCTTGAGGGTCTGTGCCATCGTCATCGTGACGACCTGGCCGTCGGAGTTGATCCGCAGCACCGACTCCATGGATGTCGCCTTGGCGTTGGCGGCATTCATCGCGGGTGAGAAGTTCGCGAGGGTCAGCCGGGCCGGTGCCTTCAGTGGTGCCGCGGTGGGCTTGCTGGCCGGCGGCTTCGTTCCGCCCCCGGCGGTGTCCTCGATGCCGCAGGCGGCGACACCGAGGACCAGTGGCAGGGCGGCGACAGCGGCCGCGGCCCGTGCAGAAAACCTCACGATATTCCCCCCATAGGAACAACCGTTGGTCAGCGAGTGATGGTCTTGCTCGCCGGCGGCGCCTTGATGGTGACCGGCTTGTTGTAGTCGGTCATGTTCATCACCATCGCGACCCCGGCGAGGTCGAAGGACAGTCGGCGAATCAGTTTGGCGGAGTCCATCCAGACCGAGTAGGTCAGCGTCTTCGGCGTTCCCTTGGGCACTGTCTTGCCCTGGGCGCGCAGGGCGGAGGCGGTGTCGACCGTCAGGTCGTAGCGATCCAGCTTCCGGCCGTCGATGGTCTCCGTCTTCACGAACTTGGCGTTGCGCAGGGACTTCTCGAACGCCTTGAACGTCTTGGTCGGGTCGCCGCTGTCGGCCAGCGAGCCGACCTCCGGGTCGTTCGCGTCGAGCTTGAGGTACTTACCGGCCGGAGTGGCGCCGGGGATCGACACATAGGCGGTGTCGTTGACGACGATGACCTTGGCCTTGCCGCCATTGAAGGCGACGCCGCTCATCTCCATCGACATGGCCATCGGCTCGGACTGCTGGAACCCGGTAATCGTCATCACCGTCTCGCCGCCGGCCGTCATCCTCGCGGTCGTCCGCCAGGTCTTCTGGCTGGCGAGTGCGGTGTTCATGGCCGGGACGAAGGTGGCCTTCGTCAGCCGGGCCACCGGTGGCTGGGCCACCTTCGGCGGGGCCGCCGTGATGGTCTTCTCGACCGCCGTCGTCGGCGCCGACGACGGCAGGGTGCCGGTCGCCTTCTCCTCGCCACCGCAGGCGGCGACCCCCAGCAACAGTGGAACTATGGCGACAGCGGCTACCGCCCGAACATGAATCCTCACAACTTTTCCCCTCCCAGAGATCAAGCCGTCGGATCCTACGGCCGAATCCCTCCCCGGGGAAAGCGCTTTGCCACAACCTGCAAACAACCTTACGTCCGAAGGTGCGCGGGGCCTGCCCCACGAACCTTCGGACGTAAGGGCCTTCTCAGGTGCGTTTGACCGAGGCGAGGAGGAGTTGGGCGACGTCGGCGACCTCGACGGACTCGCTCGCGGAGCCGTCCGCCTGCTTGGCGGTGAGGCCGTCGGACAGCATCACCCGGCAGAACGGGCACCCGGTGGCGATCTTGTCCGCGCCCGTCTCGACCGCCTCGGTGGTCCGGTTCAGGTTGATCCGGGTGCCGATCTTCTCCTCCATCCACATCCGCGCGCCGCCGGCGCCGCAGCAGAAGGACTTCGTCTGGTTCCGCGGCATCTCGGCGAACTCGGCGCCCGGAATCACTTCGAGCAGTTCGCGCGGAGCGTCGTACACCTGGTTGTGGCGGCCGAGGTAGCACGGGTCGTGGTAGGTGATCTTCTGGCCGTTCAGCGAGCTGTCCGCCGGGGCCACCGGGGTCAGCTTGCCCTCGCGGACCAGGCGGTTCAGCAATTGCGTGTGGTGGATGACGTCCAGCTCGACGCCGAGCTGGGAGTACTCGTTCTTCAGCGTGTTGAAGCAGTGCGCGCAGGTGGAGACGACCTTCTTCGCGCCGGTCTCCTTGAACACCTCGGCGTTCTGCATCGCCAACTGCTGGAAGACGAACTCGTTGCCCGCCCGCCGCGCCGGATCGCCCGTACAGGTCTCACCATCACCCAGTACTGCGAACGAAACGCCCGCGATGTTCAGCAATTCCGCGACAGCCTGGGTCGTCTTCTTGGCGCGATCCTCATACGCCCCCGCGCAACCGACCCAGAACAGGTACTCGACCTCGGCCAGCGTCTCCACATCGGTCCCGACCTGCTTGACCTCGAACGGCAGGCCCTTGGCCCAGTCCATCCGGCCGGACGGGTTCATGTTCCACGGATTGCCCTTGTTCTCCAGGCCTTTGAACAATCCGTTCAGCTCGGAGGGGAAGGACGATTCGATCAGCACCTGGTAGCGCCGCATGTCCATGATGGCGTCCACGTGCTCGATGTCGACCGGACACTGCTGCACGCACGCGCCGCACGAAGTACAGGCCCACAGCGCCTCTTCGTCGATCACGGCGACATCGGCCGGTCCGACCAGTGGCCGATCCTGCTCGGCCAGCACCAGGTCCGGCAGCGACTTGCGTTCCTCGTCCGAGGAGGCCAGCAGGTACGGCGCTTTGGCGTACGCGTGCTCGCGGAGATTCATCATCACGAGCTTCGGCGAGAGCGGCTTGTCGGTGTTCCACGCCGGGCATTGCGACTGGCAGCGCCCGCACTCGGTGCAGGTGGTGAAGTCGAGCAGACCCTTCCAGGTGAAGTCCTCGACCTTGCCGACCCCGAGGGCGGCGTCCTCGTCGAGTTCCTCGATGTTCTCGAAGTCGATCGGCGCGCCCTTGATCATGATCGGCTGTAGCGCGCCCAGCGCCGTACCGCCGTCGGCCTTGCGCTTGAACCAGATGTTCGGCCAGGCGGTGAACCGGTGCCAGGCCACGCCCATGGTGGCGTTCAGCGAGATGGTGATCATCCAGGCGAACGAGATCAGGATCTTCACCATCGCGACCAGGTAGATCGCGTTCTCGAGCCCGTGCTCGCTCAAGCCGCCGAACAGCCCGTCACCGACGAAGAAGGTGGTCGGGAAGTGGAACCGCGACGCCTCGCCCAGCTCGTACTCCAGCCCACGGAGCAGCAGGATGCAGATCAGTACGCCGAGGATCGTGTACTCGACGTAGTACGCCTGCCAGGCCCGCGATCCGAAGAACCGGCTGTATCGGCCCTTCTCCCCGCGGGGCAGGTTCCGCAGCCGGATCGCCATCAGTCCCACGATCGAGATCAGCCCGGTCCAGGTGAGGAACTCGCTGACCCACTCGAAGACGAACCAATGCCCGATCACCGGCAGCACCCAGTGCGCGTCGAACAGTTGCCCGAAGGCGGTCACCAGGCTGAGGAACAACCCGATGAAGCCGAACGCGACGAACCAGTGCAGTACGCCGATGTGGCTCCACTGCAGCATGCGGGTGTGCAGCAGCGACTCCTTGGCCAGCGTCGCGGTGCGCTGGCCCGGGTTGTCGGTACGGCTGGCCGGCTGGCCGAGCTTGATGACGGACACCATGTGCCCGATCGTCTTGCCGAACAACGCGACGCCGACAGCGGCGACCGCGAGCGAGACGACGATGGCGAGGATCTGCATACCAGCGATGTTATTGGTTGGTTACCGGTGAGTCATGTCGGTGAGGGCCTCATCACCCCAGCGTGTTCTGTCTCACTCGGAGCAAGACTGTGGTGGCCGACCAACCAGCCGGCCACCACAGTCCTCCCACTGCTTGTTGTTACTTGGTGCCGTAGACCTGGATCTCCGTCATGTCGGTGAACTCGCAGCCACCGAACCCACCGTCCGGGCAGTTGGTCGCGAAGTCCGGAACCTGCGGGCTGAGCATCCAGAACCGGACGAACTTCACGCCGGTGGTGTTGCCGGTCGGGGTGAGCTCGTTGTACTTGCCGCGGTTCGCGGCGGTGAACTCACCTTCCTGGGCGGGCGCCCAGGTCGTGCCGTCGACCGAGGTCTCGATCCGGTACTTACCGGTCGCCGAGCTGGCCGGGTCGCCGCAGACGTTCGACGGGTCCACCGAGAACTTGGTCACGGTGACAGCGGCCGGCAGCGCGATGTCGATGTGCTTCGGCACCATCACGCCGGTCGCGGTGCCTTCGTCGTCACCCGTTGTGCTTCCCCAGCCGGTGCCCTGCGCGAGGTCGATCGCAGCGCCCGGTCCGCAGCCGAAGCTGCTGAGGTCCGGTCCGTTGTGGGCGGCCACAGTGCCACCGCCGGCGGCCGAGGCCCAGTCGCGCCGCGGTGCGAAGTTCGCGGACGCACCGCTCTTGACCACGACCGGCACGGTCAGCAGCTCGTAACCGGTGCCCGCGACGACGAGCTTCGGGTAGGTGCCCGGCGCGACGTCGGTGATCGAGTACTTGCCTTCGGCATCGGTCACGGCGGAGTAGTCGCCGGCGTAACCGGAGGCGTGGCCACCGATGAAGACCAGCGAACCGGCCACCGGAGCGCCGGTGTCCTTGTCGGTCACCTTGCCCGAGAGGGTGGTGGTGGCGCCGGTCGGCGGCAGATGGAAGTCCTCGGCCGGGAAGGAGTCACCACCGTCCACGACACCGGCGTACCAGCCCATGCCGCGGTTCGCGAAGACCTGCCAGATGGTGCCGGCGTTCTTGCCGCCGCTGGCGATCAGGTCGGCCTGCACGATCGCGTTGCGCATGTCGAGCATGGTCGGGTCGGCCGCGGACAGCTCCATCGCGCGGGTGATGATGCTGAGCGCATAGGTGCGGCCGAACCGCTCCCGCAGGTCCCAGAGGGTCTGGGCCCAGACCTCACCGGACGAGTGCACCTCGGGGCTGCCACCGATGGTCGGGAAGTCGCCGTAGGTGTAGCCGCCCTTCGACCCGTCGGCGCCGACGCAGTTCGCGGCGACGGCCTTCACCCGGCAGTCCAGCGCCTGGGTGCGGATGGTGCTGCCGGCGGTGACGTACTTGCCTTCCAGCAGTTCGCCGGGAGCTGTGGTGTCCTTCTCCAGGTTGTGCGAGGCCAGGTAGTCCTCCGCGTAGAAGTCGCTCCAGGCCTCACCCATCGAGCCGGCCTGGATGCTGTTCAGCGTCGAGTTGCCGGAGGCGTCGACGACGAGGCGGTTGGACAGACCGTGGGTGTACTCGTGGTACAGGATGTCCGCGGAGCTGCCGGAGCTGGTCGCCACGGAGCCCTCGCCGCCGAACAGGTACATCTGCATGGTCGGCGGGGTGCCGTCCGGCGGAGTGGACATGTTCGCGTTGTTGAGGTGGTTCACGTCCGGTCCGCCGTCGGTACCGGTGGCCGCGCCGTCCAGTGCGTTCAGCAGCACCGGGTCGCTGCCTGCGGCGTCGAAGGAGCCGGCCGCCGGGGTGAAGCTGATCGGCGGCTTGGCCAGCCAGTCGTGGAAGTTGCTGGCCAGGTAGAACGCATTCGTCACGTCCTGGTTCATGTTCGTCTTCCAGGAATCCGGCTTGGCCGGGTCCCAGGTGCAGATGAACGCGGCCGAGCACAGCGTGCCCTGGAACGGGACCAGCTTGTACTGCGAAGTGGTCGGCGTGCCCGGCACCTTGACGGTCTCGCCGACGTTCGGCTGGTTGTCGTCGTTGACGTCGGCGAAGGCGGCGACCGAGGTGCCCTCGAGCAGGGTCTTCGCGGTCTTCGGCAGCCACTTGTTGTAGATCAGGTTCTCGGTGCGCTGCGTGCCACCCTTGGGCGCGCCCGGGTAGTTGTCCTGCACCAGCGCGTCGCCGTTGCCCTCGGCGACCAGGTCGCGGCGGTAGAGCACCGCGCCGGTCTGCGCGTCGACCACGTGCGTGTAGATCAGCGAGCCACCCGTGTTGGTGTAGGTGGACCAGGCCTTGCGCAGGCCATCGGCGGTGTGGAACCAGACCTGCTCGGCGGTGTCGCCGTTGCTCCACTTGGTAATCACGCCGGTGGTCTTGGCGGACGCGGACTTCAGCGTGCCGCTGATGTCCCCGGCCGCGGCCGAGCGGGCGCCGGCGGCGCTCACCTTGGGGGTGGCGGACCGGCTCTGGGCCTGGCTGACGAGGCCGGCGACCGGCGCACCCTGGACCGAAACGAGCTGGCCCTTCTTAGTGACGTTGGCCTTCAGACCGTTGCCGAACACCTCGATGCCGTCGACCACCTGGGTCCACGAGATGTGGTGGGTGCCGAGGTCGTCGACGTAGTCCGTGCGCAGCTTGAGGGTGCCGAGGTCGGACGCCGACAGCTTGAAGACCTCGGGGTGCGCCTTGACATAGGCCAGCGCGATGTCCTGGGCCTTCTTGGCGCTCGGGCCGGTGAGGAAGCCGTTCAGCTTCGTCACCTGGGACGGCGTACCGGTGTTCGCGTCGACGTCGACGACACCCTGGCTGCCGAGGGAGTCGCGGAACTTCTCCGAGGCCGCCGTCTCCTTGCCGACGACCTTGGCCGCGCGGTTGTAGTTCGCCCGGGCACTCGGCGTCCGGGCGTCGAAGTTGCCCTTCCGCTCCTTGCCGGTGGCCGACTTGCTCGCGTCGCCCGGGGCCTTCGCGTCCGGGCCGGCGGTCGTCGTCGCCGACGCGCCGCCACCGGCCGTCACGGCGAGCAGGGTGGTGGCGGACACCGCGGCGACCGCCAGCAGTCCCCGCCCTTTGCCTGAAACTCTCACTTGCAACGCTCCATCGAGTTCGCGCGGGTCGTCCTCCACGCCCCGTCCGCGCTAGACCTTAAGGGCGGCCAACCCGCTGCGGAAGGCAAATCACCGGAGTCACGCGGAGACGAGGGTTCTCCTTCGTGTGCGGAGCAGTACTGCGAGCGACAGGAGAAGGGTGGCGGTCAGCAACGACCCGGCTGCGAACAGTGTCGGCGCGGTGGGATGCACGAGGGATTCGCCCCGCTGCGCCTGCCAGGTGACCAGCCAGATCAGTCCCGCGTACGCCGCCGAGCCGATCACAACCAGCGCGATCCGCGGGCCCTCCGGGCGCAGGGCCGGGTACCGCCGGGCGAGCAGAACGAGGCCGAGGGCAAGCAACGGGATGGCCTGCAGCGCGTGGACGCCGAGGAAGTGGCCGATCCGCAGGTCGCCGGCCTCGGTGCTCCAGCCGGTGATCGGCATGCCGGGTCCGCCGTCCTCCACGCCGACGGAGTGCGAGCCGAAGAAGTCCTCCCGGCCGGTCGCGTCGATCGCCTGCTGCTGGACAGGAGTGGCCCTGAACATCAGGGTGCCGAGCAGCATGCCGACGAGAGTGGTACCGAGGGCCAACCGGATGCTCCAGCGCAGTGCCCTGTCGCCGGGCTTGTCGAAGAGCAGCTGGATCGCGACCACGAACACGGCCGCCCAGATGACATAGACGGTCAAGGCCATGAGGTCGTGGAACCGTGTGTCGGTCGGAGTGGACATGTTGAAGTGCAGTTGGCGGCCGCGGACGACGACCTGGCCGACGATCAGCACCATCTCGGCCGCGACTCCGGCGGCGACCACCGTGCCCATCCACCAGCCGAGCCGCCTTGCTTTTGTCTGCAGCGACAACATCCAGGCCAGCGTCACGCAGTACAGGGCGAAGCTCATCATGAACTTCAGCGGCTTCATCCAGATCGGGTGCCCGAGCAGGTCGCGGTCGTCGAACAGCGCGCCGCCGATCCCGACCAGGGTCAGCGCGGCGAGGGCGATCGCCACCGCCAGCAACGGGCGGTGCAGGCGGTGCGGACTGCTCGGCAGAGTCGGCGCAGGCGGCGGGACGGCGGTCGTCGTTGTCATGCCTCGATCGTCGGCAACGCGGCGCCCTGGCACAGGAGCCTCAGACCCCCGCTCGAAGGTGGTCTTGGACCTACCCTGGGTCAACCCCGATCCAGCGCTAGGGGCCGACGGCAAACCGGTGGCGGTGACTGCGGCCGGACCCTAACGTCTTGGGGATGACGGATCTTCTGGCGCGGGCCGAGGCGTTGCAGACCGAGGCCTGGCAAGTACTGCGCCGGCTGGAGCTCGAGGCGGCCTTTCCCACCTTCGGTCCACTCCAGGTGGTCGGCAGCGCCCTGTCCGGGTTGATGGCATGGC
>NZ_DASRXP010000007.1:0-4153 GCF_035687465.1 Kribbella sp. | reverse complement strand
CACCCACATTCCCCGGCACAGTCGCCCGAGTCCACGCCTCCTGCTCCCCACCCCACCCCGGCAACGCCTCCCCCACCCCCTCCGGAAAAACCGCCACCCCATCGCACAACACCGTCACATCCACCCGTCCTCCAACCCCGGGATCAGGACGCTACTTGACCCACGGTGCGTGGCCGGCCCAGTCCGCCGGGAAACCGAGTTCCTGTAACCCTCGGCCGCAACCTGGGAGCTCCTCGGTCAGCATGCGCTGAACCGGTACCGACCACTCGGAGCCCGGCTCGATGCGTGAGAGCAGGAAGGCGAGGATGCAGAGCGTTGAGTAGATCCGGAAATGGGCATCGCCGCGCTGCTGGCTCAGATAAGCGAGCGATGGGATGGTCGCCAGATGTCGAGGTGCGATCTGGTTGACCAGGTTCCTGTTCCATAGTCGCGAATGATGCGCGCAGACATTGCGGACGTAGTTGAGGACCCTCATCCAGTTGCTCAAGGCACCGCCGTTGCCGGTTCCTCTGGCGTCGAGAATGTCCAGGGTTCGAGCGATCTCGTTGCGATCCGCGCTCTTCAGACCTTGGTACAGGTAGGTCATCGAACCGAAGTCCATGATCTCGGTCAGTACCCAGACGGGAAGCCTGCCGCCGTACTTGTCCTGGAAATGCACGACGAAATCCTCAGACGAGCGGGCCTGAGCGGTAAGGATCTTCTGGAGCCAGCCGTCGTAGGTGCTGCGCTGCTGACTGCCGTGGGAGCGAGTGAACTGCCCGTCCAGATTCTGCGGATGCAGATGGGCGTAGGCTCCACGCCGGCCGAGGGTGTATCCGATCTTGACTCGCAGCGCAACCTCGACCCGTTCGATTGCGTCCAGCACCATCAGTTTCAGGCGCCGGTCCATGTCGTAGAGGCGGACCACCCGCTCAAAGGTCGCGCCGTCGACGAATCGATCGTCTCGGCCGGCCCGTCCGTGGAGTGGTCGCCGGTAGGGATACCAGTAGCCGCTCAGTCTGTAGTAGCCGATCACACCCAGCAGATGGGCGGCTCCGGCGCGGTCGCCGATGCTGAGGCCGCGTTGTGTCAGTAGGTCGACTTGTTCGCTGAAGCTCAGATGTGGCTTGGTGTAGAGAGTCACAAATGCCCCCGTAAAAGAAAACCAGCCCGTGCCCTGGTGGGCAGAGGGGCTGGCCGTGTTGCCCTTAGTCTACAGGCGAATCGGCCGGTCCGACGCGCGGAGTCTGGCCTGTGGATGACTAGGGGAGGAGCATCCAGAGGGCGAGGGTGGTCATGATTAGGGCGATGGTGGCGTCTAGGACTTGCCAGGCGCGGGGGCGGGCGAAGAGGGGGCCTAGTCTGCGGGCCAGGAAGCCGAGGGCGAAGAACCAGGCGAAGCTGGCGGCGACTGCGCCGACGCCGTAGAGCCAGCGGCCGTCGGAACCGCGTTGGTTGGCTAGTGAGCCCAGGAGTACGACCGTGTCGAGGTACACGTGCGGGTTGAGGTACGTGAAGCCCAGGCAGGTCAGTACGACGCTGCGCAAAGCGGCCGGCGCGTGGTCGGCCGGGGTCATGGCGCCCGGGTTGAATGCACGGCGCGCGGCGACGGCGGCGTACGTGAGGAGGAAGGCGGCGCCGCCGTATTTCGCGATGTTCAGGGCGAGCGGGCTGCTTGTCAGCAACGCGCCGAGGCCGGCGATTCCACCGGAGATGAGCAAGGCGTCCGAGAGGGCGCAGGTGAGGACTACCGGCAGAACGTGTTCACGGCGCAGGCCCTGGCGCAGGACGAAGGCGTTCTGCGCCCCGATCGCGACGATCAGGGACAAGGACGTGGCAAAGCCGGCGAGCAGGGGCATGCCTCGACCGTAAGGAGTACCTGCGAGAGAAACCAGCTAAAGATTCTTCAGGACCATTAGCCGTGCTTCAGTCGCGAGTAGACTGCGGAGATGCAGATCGACTCGGCGCAACTCGACACCTTCGCGGCGGTGATCGACGAGGGCAGCTTCGACGCTGCCGCGCGACGACTGCAGATCACCCCCTCGGCTGTGAGTCAGAGGATCAAGGCGCTGGAGAGTGGGCTCGGGCAGGTATTGGTCCAGCGGACGAAGCCGACGACGAGTACTGAAGCGGGTCAGGCTCTGCTCCTGCTGGCGCGGCAGGTCTCCCTGCTGGAGGTCGAGGCGATCGCGGCGGTGAAGGGCAAGGTGGAAGGCCTACGCCTGCCGGTGGCGGTGAACGCGGACTCGTTGAACGGATGGTTCCTCCCCGCGCTTCTCGCCGTACCGCCGGAGTTGGCGACGGCATTCGATCTGCGTCAGGAGGATCAGGATCACTCGGCCGAGTTGCTCCGCGACGGCACGGTCCTAGCCGCAGTCACCGCGGATCCCCGGCCGGTCCAGGGCTGCCGGGTGCGGGTGCTCGGGCGGATGCGGTACCTGTCGATCGCGACCCCGGAGTACGCCGAACGCTGGCTCGCCGGCCGGCCGCTGGCTGAGGCACTCGCGGACGCGCCGATGGTGACCTTCAATCCCAAGGACATGCTGCAGCGCCGGTTGATTCGCCAAGTCACCCGGCGCCGGCTGGATCAGCCGATGCACTCGATCCCCGCGGCTGGGCCGTTCGCGCGGGCGATCCGGCTCGGGCTGGGCTGGGGCATGCTCGAGGAGGAAGCGGTCGTGGACGACCTGGCTGCCGGCCGCCTGGTCGAGGTTGCCAAGGGCAAATATGTGGAAGTACCGCTCTACTGGCAGCACTGGAAGCTCAAATCAAAGGTGCTGGACGCCCTGACCGCAGCAGTCCTAGACGCCGCAGAAGCAGGCCTCCGTACTACGTGACGCACCAAGTCCGACTAGGCTCGAACAACCTGCCGAAGGGACTGTGATGAAGAAGGTCGTGTTGATCGCGCTAGGCGTGCTGCTCGGCGTCGCCGGCGTGGTGTGGACCCTGCAAGGGCTTGGCTACGTCGAGGGCAGCTCGATGTCGGGCAACAGCCTCTGGGCGATCGTTGGCCCGATCGTCGCGGCCGTCGGCATCTCCCTGATCTACGTCACGATCCGCGGCCCCCAACGCCGCTAGCGCACGGCCCGCAGCGCTACCAACGCGCGGCCGCGAGTGCTGCTAGTTCGCAGGTATCTCGTCCGGTTCCCACCGCATGGCCATCGGGTTGTCCGGCGGGATCAGGCCGGACGCCATCAGCTTGCCGCTGATCGGCCGGATCAGCCGGTCCAGTTCCTCGGCGTCCTCGTCGCCCAAGGCGGCCCAGCCCTGCTCGGCCAGGCGGTCCGTGGTGTCCTCGACCTGCTGCCGGGTCGCTCGGCCTGCCTCAGTCAGTACTCCGTCCGCGTCGAGCAACCCGCGTTCCCTCAGTTGGTCGGCCGCCTCGGCCCACTCCTCATCACTCCAGCGTCGTGCGACCTGGAACACCTCTTTGGACGGGCCGCCTGCTGCAGAGATGGTCAGAATGGCCTGGCAAGGGGTAAGCCCGGCACTGACCAGCGCCGCGACGTGCCCGTCTCCTCTGGACTCCCTGAGGATCGTGGTCGCTTGCCACAGAACCAGGTGTGGTTCGTCAGGCCACTCCAAGGCCGCATTGGCTGCGGCGATCGGGCGGCCTGCCGTCGGAGCCAGCTCGGCTGCCTTACGAGCCAGCTCGGCCGTACGACGTAACGGCGTACCGGGGTCTGGCAGGAAGCGTCGTACTGCGCTGTCGACCGCCTGCAGGCGGGTGGTCAGCAACTGGGCAGGGGAGGCGTGGCTCCACGCGTCGGGCAGCGCGCGGGCAACCATGTCTGGGTGAAAGTTGTAGAAGACGGCAGCGACCAGCTCTGGTCCCACTGGGCCGAGGGGAGCCGCCCGGCACGCGAAGTAGCTCATCCAGCCGCCGCGCAGCCCCAGGGCGTCCGTGGCCTGTCTGGTGTCGGGGGCGAAGTACGTGATCGCGTGGTACGGCTCGAGGACTCGCCACATCCGGCGCGCGCGGTTCTCCGTCATACCGTCGATCCAATCAGAGTGGCCGGTACATGATGTGAAGGCCGACGTAGCGGAGGCGAGGGTGATTGAACGCTTGGGGGACCGTGCCGATGATCGTGAAGCCGAGGTCCTGCCAGAGCTTGACCGCTCGGTCGTTCGTCTCGACCACGGCGTTGAACTGGATCGAGCGGAAGCCTTCGCG
>NZ_DASRXP010000006.1:0-2118 GCF_035687465.1 Kribbella sp. | reverse complement strand
CGCGTCGCCGGGCTGCGTGAGTTTGCTAGTCGTGGTGAGGTGAGTCAAGGGCGCTTCGCGGCCCTTCGGGCTCGAACGAGTTCGACCCTTGACACACCTCACCACGACCAGGGAAGGACGCAGCTACGCCCGGAGCCGCTGGGAAGTACGGCCACAATTCAGGGGATTCCGTGGGGGCCATCGCCCGGGTGGTTCGCGGGGAGGCCCGGGGCGGTCCGTTCGGGCAGGGAGTCGGGACCTTGAACAGGAAATGGGGGCCTCGGACAAGCAATACCTTGTCCGAAGTCCCCACTGCCTGTCCGAGCCGCCACCAACTCACCCGTCCAGACCCGGTCCGGGGCCTACTGAACCACCAGGCGGACCAGGCGCACCACCTAGCGGAACACCCGGCACAATGCGCCAGCCGATACCCGCCTTGTTCGCCCGATAGCGCCCACCAAGCCGCCATCGGTCCCCGGATCCCGCCAGCGGGCCACACCCGACGCCGGCTGGTAGCGGGTTGTTCGACCGGTAGCGCCGAACAAGCCGCCATCGGTCTTCGGATCCCGCCAGCCGATCGCCAGCACCACGACCCGGACCACGGCCACCACCCACGCAGACAGAACCCACCCAAACCGCCCGGGCAAGCGATTGCCGGGCCAGGTTCTGTATGCATGGACGGTGGGCAACCCGTCCGCCGCGCCGGACCACCAGGGCGAGTGGAATCACCGGATAGCAGCTCACGCCCCGCGCAGACCACCCGGGCGAACGGAATTCCCCTGAGGCAGCTCACACGTCAGCGCGGATCCGCGTAGCTGCGTCCTTCCCTGGCCGAGGTGGTGGGTGTCAAGGGTCGAACTTGTTCGATCGCCGAAGGCGACGCCAAAGGCGCCCTTGATACCCACCACCTCGGCTAGCACACTCACGCAGCGGAGACCGCGCAACCACAGTCCCTAATGCGGACAACCGCAAAGGCTTAGAACGTACAAGACTGCCGGGCCACGCGGGCGGGAGATTGGGGTGGTGAACAACGATGATGAGCCGATCCGGTTCGATACCAAGCTCGCGGTGCTGCTGCGGGATGATCTGGCGAGCTGGCAACGGTTGAACGTGACGGCGTTCCTGGTCAGCGGGATCGCGGCGACCACGCCGGAGTTGGTGGGGGAGGCGTACGAGGATGCGGACGGGACGCAGTACCTGCCGATGTTTCGTCAACCGGTGTTGGTGTTCGAGGGCTCTAAGGAGTTCATGAGCGTCGCGCATGGTCGGGCTCTCGGCCGGCAGATCCCGGTCTCCGTCTTCACCGCGGATTTATTTGCTACTGGCAATGATCGGGACAACCGGGCCGCGGTGAAGGCGGTCGCTCGCGATCAGCTGGATCTTGTCGGGCTGGCCTTGCATGGTCCGAAGAACGCCGTCGACAAGGTCCTCAAGGGCGCTCAGATGCATCCCTGACGTTTCACGCCGCCGCGGCGGTGGCGGGCGGTGGTGGCAGGTGGTGGATCGCCTGCAGGTCCGCTCGGGCCGCTTCCGCGGTGAGGCGTTCGTGGGGATCCTTGGCGAGTAGACCTTCGATGACCGGAGTCAGTGGGCCAGCAAGGACGAACGCGGCCGGCGGGTCGTGGAGGACGGCGTTGAGGGTGTCGAAGAGGGGGCCGTGGTCGAAGGCCAGCCGGCCCTCGACCGCCGCGAACAGCGTTGCCCCCAAGGAGAACAGGTCGGAGGCCGGCCCGACCTCCTCGCTGCGGACCCGCTCGGGTGAGACATACGCCGGGCTGCCGGCGAACTCCCCACTCGTCACGGTCACGTCATCGCCCGCGGTGGACGCGATGCCGAAGTCGGCCAGGACCACCCGGTCGTCGTCGCAGAGATACACGTTGCCCGGCTTGACGTCTCGATGGACGACGCCGGCCCGGTGCGCTGCCTGCAAGGTGTCGAGCAGGTGGACGCCGATCCGTGCCACCTCGCCGACCGACAGCGGACCCTCGGCTGCGATGACGTCCTTCAGCGTCCGGCCGGACAGTAGCTCCATCACGATCCAGGGCAGGCCGTCCTCCTCGAGAAGGTCGTAGACCCGTACCGCCCCGAAGTGGTCGACCCGCGCGGCCGCCCGGGCCTCGGTGAGCGCTCGGCCACGAC
>NZ_DASRXP010000005.1:0-2214 GCF_035687465.1 Kribbella sp. | reverse complement strand
GGAGGCGTCATCGAGGTGCACGTCGGCGCGTACCGCGACCAGGTGTGTGAGCGCGTCGTCACCGGTACCCGCGAGGTGACGAAGACGGTCCCGGACCCGTCAGTGGTGGTCCCGGACGTCGAGGTGACCGAGACGGTCGAGGACGTCGAGTGGATCTGCGGTCCCCTGCTGGCTAAGGCAGTGACCACATGAGCCCCACCAAGGTCACCACCGCCGGCCGAGTAGCGGCCGCGTTCAACCGGCACGGCAGTTGGACCGCCCGGGTAACCGAGCACGACATGGCGGTCGAACTCCGCCACGTCGACAGCGGTGACTTCGCCACCACCGTGTGGCTGCCCGAGAACGGCCTGTGGATCTGGACCGGGCCCTTCCCGGCGGTCGAGCTGAACGAGCTCCCCGAGTCCGCCGGCCTCGCCGACCTGGTGAAGGCCGTCACCGAGTCACTTCCGGAGGAATCGTGAGTACCGAGGTGGCCGAGCGGGTCCCCGGTCCGTACGAGGCGAAGCTGCCGCGCACCGGGTACAAGCCCGCGGTCGAGTACCTGACCGACGCACTGCAGGGCCAAGGCAAGGCGATCGCGAAGCACATCGACGCGCACCTGACGAACGAACGGGTGCTGGACCTGGCCGGCGCGATCGAGCGGGCTATCGCGAAGGCGCTGCGGGAGCAACTCGAGCAGGTCGCCGCGGACATCCTCGCGATGCAGGTCGGCGAGGTCGACTGCGAGGCGATCGAGCATGCCTGAGATCGAGGTGGAGTCGACGCCGCCGATGCCCGAGCCTGCCGGGCTGTGGGCCGTCGTTGAGCACGTCTCGCCCGAGTACCCCGACGATCGGAACTACCTGGTGAAGGGCCCAGGCGGGTTCGACGACGGTACGGCGTACTGGTTCTCGCTCGGCGGCGAGGACGGGTGGGGCTGGGAGCAGGTCCTCCGTTGGCCGGGGACGGTCCGGCTGGTCCGCGAGGGGGTCACCGATGCCTAAGCCGAAGCCCGAGCCCGATCCAAAGGCGGCCCGGAAGAAGACCGACGAGGACCTGTCGAAGGCCCACAAGGGCGACAACGTCGGGGGCAGTCTGCGTGCGCTCGGTCGGCTGTTGGGCGGTAAGCGATGACGACACACGATCTGGTGCTCCCTCCCACCGAGGGGGAGCACCACGGCGCCGGGGACGGGGCCTCACACCAGCCCCCGGCGCCGCTCACCGCGGACGAGTACGACTCGATCGTCGGCACGATCTGGAACGAGCTCGAGGACGACCTGGGCCGGTTCGATGACCTGCTGGCCGAGGCGCTCGGGTTCATCGCGGGGATCGCGCTGCACGAGGACACCGACCCTCGCGAGGCCGATCGGGCGACCGCGGTACTCCGGTCGATGGAGCAGCGGGCCCTGTGGGGTCCCGACCACGAGACCGAGGACCACCGGTGAAGGCGGCCGAGCTCGTCGAGATCCGGGAGACGGTGAACGAGCGGCCGTGGCGTGACCCTGCCCGGTACCCGGAGTGCGTACAGATCGCGCTCGAGGCGCTCGGCGTCATCGCCCTGCTCTGCGACTGCGGAGAGCCGGAGTGCCCGTCGTACCTGGCCGAGCAGGCCTTGCGGGCGATGGCTCGGCGGGCGCACTTCGGCGGACCACTAGACGAACCAACGGGGGAAATCCTGTGACCGAAACGCAAACCGCCGAGGTGGGGGGTAACAGCGACACCCGCACCTATGAGCCTGGCATCGGGCGCCTGGCGGCCGCGCTCGCCGCGGTACAAGCCGAACTGCCCCGCCTGGGCAAGGCAGAGACGGGCAAGGTGTCGGGGAAGAACAAAGACGGCGAGTTCTTCAGCTATGAGTATTCGTACGCCGACCTTGCCTCGGTCAGCCGGGCGATCATGCCGTTGCTCGGCGAGCACGGGCTGGCCTTCACGGCATTCCCGACAGTCGTAGAGCGCAACCTCGTACTGCGGTACCACCTGCTGCACGAGTCCGGCGAGCAGCTCGCCGGCGAGTACCCGCTCACCGGCTCGACAGCCCAGCAGCTCGGCAGCTCGATCACCTACGCCCGCCGGTACTGCCTGTGTGCCGTGACCGGAATCGCCCCGGACGAGGATGACGACGCGGCCGCGGCTGATGGAGCGAAGGCCGCACAGCAGGCCCAGCAGCAAGCCGAGGTGGACGCCACGACGGCCGCCGAGCAGGCGCAGTACGCCAAGGATCGCGCGCACGGCATC
>NZ_DASRXP010000004.1:0-2850 GCF_035687465.1 Kribbella sp. | reverse complement strand
AGCAGCTTCCACACGATGGCCTTCTGGAACGGACGCATCCGCACCGGCAGACCGAACGCGTCGCCCTCGCCCATCCTGGCGTTCTTCTCCACCCAGCGGACCGCCTGCGGGCCGAGCGTCCGTTCCGGCAGCGGCACCGTGCCCAACGCGTCGAGGAACCGGGGGTCCACCTCGGACAGCCACGCCATCCGCGGGTCATCGAGGTGCTGCACCGGCCTACTCATCAGCGTCGTCCGCGAGGTCGTCCAGCGATGCCGCCTTCTGCCCCGCCACCAGCGCGACGCCGAGCGCCAGACGCGCCCGCGGCGACAACCCGAGCTGCCCCTCGGCGAGCCGGATCTCCGACGCCAACCTGACGCGCGCCCCGACCAGTCCGCTGTCCACCTCGGCGGCGGCGGCGAGCTGCGCTTGCACCCGGTCGGCCAGCTCGTAGAGCTCGAACAGGCGGACCACGGCCGGCAGGTCACTGACCGGGTCCATCAACGCGGCGACCGGCGAGGACCACAGCCCCACCCACTGTCCACGGAGGACGTCCGATAGGTCGGCTGGCGGATCCGGCGCCGCGGCGGGTTCAGCACCACCGCCGAGTGACGCGGGCATGTTCCGCCGCTGCCGATCCTCGGCCGACTTGGCGTCAGACATGCCCTCACCTCCCAAAAGGAAGTATCGCACGACCTCGACCTAACCTGAGGTATCAGACCTCCACCATGGTCGAGGTCGACCGCTCCCGGAATCGGGGAGACCGTACGCACGAAAGTTTGTGAGGGACGTGGCTCTGCGTGTGGACCGTGGTCCGGGAAAAATCGGAGGCGTCAGGCGCTCGCGTGGCGTTGCAGCCAGCGTTCGGCTTCGATGATCAGCGGCCTGAGTTCTTCGAGCACCGTCCGCGCGTTGGCTGGTGCTCGGTTGCTCGCTACCCAGTAGGTCAGGTCGAGGTCGCGCTTGCTGCTGTTGCATGGCCGGCACGCGGCTACCGCGAGGGCTGGCACGGCGACCATGTAGTCGATCGGCAGGCGTGCGATCACGTGGTCAGCTGTCGTGGCACGGTGGCCGCAGTACCGGCAGCGGTGTCCGTCACGGCGCAGCACGGCGTCACGCAGCGGGATCCACGCGCCCCTCCACTTGGGTGCGTCTGCTCGTTGTGCTCGGGTGTGCGGGTGCCTGCCGCATCTGCCACCACGGGCAGGCGTCCCGCACACCGAGCAGGGTCGGACTGGGGTCACGGTTGGATGGCCTCCACGGCCTGCACGATGGACAGCAGCACCAGGCCGGCGAAGCCGACCAGCAGCCACACGACCACGGCGGTGTAGCGGCTGGTGACCTCGCGCCTGCGCCTGCTGCCCTCAAGGGCTTGGGTGATCTTCTGCTCGAACGCGTCTACCTCGGGTCGGGTCATCGTTCCTCCACTGTGATGCCGGCGAGCTTCATGACGGCGCGGGTGATCATGAGTGCGTGCAGCTGGCATACGCCGAGCGGTAAGCCCGGCATGCCTGGCTGACCGCACGTCTCGCCGTCGTCGTCGAGCAGGGTGCAGCCGGTGAGAGAGGCGTTGATCTTGCCGTAGGTACTGGTCATGTTCTCTCCTCCGTCAGCTCAGTCGGGAGTACTGGCCGCGCCACGTCAGCTCGATGTCGCCGACCCGGCCGTGGCGGTTCTTGCCGATGTGGACACCCAGGAGGTGGGTCGGCTTGCCGGTCTTCTCGTGCAACCGGCGGGCGAGCAGCATCACCACGTCGGCGTCGGCCTCGATGGCACCGGACTCGCGGAGGTCGGCGAGCGACGGGTTCGGCCGCTCGTCGGCGCGGCGGTTGAGCTGAGCCGGGACGATCACCGCGACGTCGAGCTCGCGGGAGAGTTGCTTGAGGCCGCGGCTGATCTCGGCGACCTGCTGCTCGCGGGACACGTTCCGCTCGGGTTTGATCAGCTGCAGGTAGTCGACGGCGACCACGTCCAGGCCACCGCGGCGCTTCTGCGCGCGGGCCTCGGCGCGGATGTAGCCGAGGGTCAGGTCGGGCTTGTCGTCGACGACGATCGGGAAGTTGATGGCGCGTTCCTTGTACTCGTCGAACTGCTTCCACGAGTGGCTACTCAGGTCGCGGCGGCTGATCTCGTCGAGTTCGATGGTCGCCCCGTTGGCAACCATGCGGCCGATCACCTCGAGGGTGCCCATCTCCGCTGAGAACACCATCGCCGGACGACCGAGCGCGGCGGCGTGCTCGGCGAGCTGGTGCGCGACGATCGACTTGCCCTGTCCAGGCCGGGCGCCGACGACGTACAGCCTGCCGCCGTGCAGGCCGCCGGCGACCCGTTCGTTGAACTCGGGCCACGGCGTCGGGATGACGACGAACTGGTCTCCCTCGGCGCGCATAGCGGCCTCGAACTGGATCAGCAGGTCCCGGTAGTCGCGGGCCTTCGTGTGCGGGTGCTCGATGCTGTCCAGCTTGCGGAGTTCGTCGTGCGCCTGCATGAGCGCCACCGACGGGTCGTCCGCGGCGAGCGCCCGCTGCTGGATGCGTTGGGCGGCCTGGACCAGGCGCCGCAGCCGGCCGCAACGCTTCACGTCGGCGACCGCCTGCGAGAACTCGCCCGGCGCCGAGATGGCGGCGAGGCCGTCGAGGATCCGCTCGGCGGCGGCCGTGCTCTTCACGTCGTCGGCGGCGAGCAGGCTCCGTCGGGTGATGCGTTGGTCGGCGTCCCGGAGCTTGCGCGCCGCGGCCCACAGGGCGCCGTGGTGCGCGCTCCAGAAGTCGTGCGGTTCCACGTCGGTCAGCGCCTGGTCGCGGAGGACGGAGAGCGCGGTGGTCGGGAGCAGCGCCAGCAGGAAGTCTTCCGCCTCGGCGGGGTGCAGCG
>NZ_DASRXP010000003.1:0-2003 GCF_035687465.1 Kribbella sp. | reverse complement strand
CGAAGATCGGCATCAGGTAGGTCACCATCGACGACATGCTGGCGCCGATCAGCCGGATGTTGCGCAGGCTCAGCACGAAGGCGACCCCGCTGCCGAGCGCACCGAGGGCGATCACGCTGCTGATCACCTCGATCGACAGTGACCAGGGCGTCGGCGGGGCGTGACCGGCGACGAGTGGCGCGACCACCGCGAGCTGGACGGTTGCGCAGAGCAACAGTCCGGCCGACAGCGCAGTACCGGAGAGGTTGCTGCCGGCAATGAATCGCTTCTGGTAGGGAATCGCGATGCCGTAGAACAGCGCGGCTGCCATGCAGTACAGCTGGCCGGCCAGGTCCGCGCCGCCATGGAGGTTCCAGGCGCCGAGCACGACCATCATGCCGGCGAACCCGACCAGGAGGCCGAGCACGCGCTGGAGGGTGAACTTCTCGGTCCGGAATACGAGCACCGCGACCGGCAGCACGACCAACGGGGTGATCCCGTTCCAGATCCCGGCGAGCAACGACGGCACCCGCTCCTCGCCGTACCCGAACAAGGTCCAGGGGATCGCCGAGCCGATCGCGCCCAGCACGAACGTGTGCGCCCAGATCCGGGGTGAGCGGGGGAGCGGCTCGCGCCTGATCAGCAGGAAGAGCAGCAGCACCAGACTGCCGGCAATCACCCGGCCGAGCGCGAGGTACGCGGGATGCAGTTCACGGACTCCGACGGAGATGAACAGGAAGCTGCAGCCCCAGATGGCGGCGAGCGCCGTCATCGTCGGCAACCAGGCCCGGACCGGCGGCTTGTCAGGAGTCGTCAGGGTGCTCACTCCTGACATCCTGCAGTATCCCCTCGACAATTTCCGCATCCCTGCCCGCCACCGGGCAGTGATGCGGAGCGGCGGTTACAGGGGGTCGCGCAGGTCGTACTTGTCCAGCCAGGCGGTGAGGGTGGCGCTGATCGCTGCCGGCTGGTCCTCGGGCGTGTGGTGACCGGCGACGAGTTCGTGGTGGGCGACGTCGAGACCGGTGATGGTCGTGACACACCAGTCGACCATTTCCGGGGTCATCATCGTGCCCGGGCCGTCCTCGAAGGTGAGCATCAGTTTCGGGACTTCGGGACTGGCTGCGAGCCACTCGTCGTACCTGGTGATCCTGGCGACGGCCTCGGCCGGCTCGCCGCCGAGCGGCATCGTGCGTGCCCACCGCAGTAACGGCAGGCGGCTGGCCGGCGTGGGGTACGGCTTGCGATAGTTGTCGAGGTCTTCTCGGCTCAGTGGGTTGATGACGCTGCCGGGCAGCATCTCGATGAACGCGTTCTGCTCCAGGAGCATCGCTTCGCCGATTCCCGGGGTCTTGATCGACCGGAACAGCTCACGCCCGCCTTCGGGGAACTCCTCCCAGGACATCGGCTTCACGATCGTCTCGGTGAACGCGATGCCGCGGACCCGGCCGGGGTGCCGGGCGGCCCAGTCGAACGCGAGAGCGCCACCCCAGTCATGGCCGACCAGTACGACGTTGTCGAGGCCGAGCACGTCGAACCATGCGTCCAGGTAGCGGGTGTGGTCTTCGAAGGTGTAGTCGATCTCTGGCTTCCCCGAGTCGCCCATGCCGATCAGATCCGGCGCCAGTCGCCGGGCAGGATCGCCGACCGCGGCCAGGATGTGACGCCACAAGTAGGACGAAGTGGGGTTGCCGTGCAGGAAGACCACCGGCGCGCCGCTGCCGGTCTCGCGATAGAAGACAGTCGAATCAAGAACAGTTGCTACAGGCATGGGTTTCCTTCTTCTGGTTCAGATGTTGAGAGTTGTCAGGTGGTCCACGGCGATCTCGACTACGACGCGGCCGGGTGGGTTCGGTGGCGGCGACTGGTAGCGGTTGGTGTATCGGCGTACGCCCTCGGCTACTCGCCGGGGGTCCGCAGACACCGAGGCGGTGCCTTCGAGGGTGATCCAGCGGAAGCCGGCCACTTGGCAGAGGGCGACTCGGCCGGACGGATTCGCGGTCAGGTTGCGGACCTTGCGCGAG
>NZ_DASRXP010000002.1:0-3025 GCF_035687465.1 Kribbella sp. | reverse complement strand
CTCCCCCGCGTCGAGTCGTCCCTTCATGCGCCCTGAGGTGCTCAGCCGCATCCCGCTTCTTGGCAGTTGATCGGCCCAGGTGGGTCACCTGATGCGATGGGTGGGCGGGGGCGCCTAGGTTCTTGGGCATCACACAGGGGGGAGTGATGGCGAGGATGAGCACGGTTCAGCAGCCTGTCGGGGTCGGGGAGCGGGCGGCGCGGAAGCCTGATGTCGAGGGGTGGGTCGACAGGGACGGCGTTTCCGTCGCGTACAAGGTGTACGGCGACGGTGCGGCGACCGTGGTGTTGATGCCGACCTGGTCGATCGTGCCATCACGCTTCTGGAAGGCGCAGGTGCCGTATCTCGCCCGGCATTTCCGGGTGATCACGTTCGACGGGCGCGGAGCTGGCCAGTCGGATGCGCCCTCGGGCGACGGTGCCTACGCCGACCAGGAGTTCTGGTCCCTCGATGTCGGGCGCGAACTGGGTGCGGTGAGCTGCCCGGTGCTGGTCGTCCACGGGGACGACGACCGGATCCGGCCGCCCGCGGAGGGCCTCATGCTGGCCGAACTGACCGGTGGTTCGCTGGTCACGGTCGCCGGCGGCGGCCACGGCATCCCTGGCCGCGATCCGATCCTGGTGAACCGGCTGGTCAAAGAGTTCGTCGATCAGGTGTCACCGGCGCAGACGCGGCGTACCTGGGTGCGGCCGCTCAACCGCCCGAAGCGCGCTCTCTATCTCTCCTCGCCGATCGGTCTCGGACACGCCAGGCGCGACCTGGCGATCGCCGGCGAACTGAGGAAGCATCATCCGGACCTGCACGTGGACTGGCTGGCACAGCATCCGGTCACGCAGGTGCTGGACGACGCCGGCGAGCGCGTCCATCCGGCGTCGCGATGGCTGGCGAACGAATCCGCCCACCTCGAGTTCGAGGCGGACGAGCACGACCTGCACGCGTTCCAGGCGATCCGCCGGATGGACGAGATCCTGGTGAACAACTTCATGGTGTTCAACGACGTCGTCGACGGCGAGCACTACGACCTGGTGGTCAGCGACGAGGCGTGGGACGTCGACTACTTCCTGCACGAGAACCCGGAGCTCAAACGCTTCGCCTACGCGTGGATGACCGACTTCGTCGGTTGGCTGCCGATGCCGTCGGGCGGTGCTCCCGAGGCCGCGCTGACGGCCGACTACAACGCGGAGATGATCGAGCAGCGGGCCCGGTTCCGGCGGCTGCGCGACCGGTCGATCTTCATCGGCCAGCCGGACGACATCGTCGAGGACTCCTTCGGTCCGGGGCTGCCCGGGATCCGTGAATGGACCTCCGCGAACTTCGACTTCTCGGGGTACGCCACCGGGTTCGATCCGGCCGAGGTCGCGGACCGGGACGCCTTGCGGCAAAGGCTTGGTTACGCGCGGGATGCACTGCTCTGCGTGGTGACGGTTGGTGGGTCCGGCGTCGGTACTGCGCTGCTGCGGCGCGTGCTCGACGCAGTACCGCTGGCCCGTCGTCTGGTCCCGGAACTGCAGTTCGTCGTCGTGGCCGGACCGCGGATCGACCCTGCATCACTACCGCCCCGACGTGGAGTGACCGTTGCCGGCTATCTGCCGAACCTCTACCAGCACCTCGCCGCAGCGGACCTGGCCGTAGTACAAGGCGGTCTGACCACCTGCATGGAGCTGACGGCCAGCCGTACGCCGTTCATCTACGTCCCGCTGCGCAACCACTTCGAGCAGAACTTCCATGTCCGCAAGCGATTGGACCGGTACTCGGCCGGCCGCTTCCTCCCGTACGACGAGGCAGCGGACCCGAACACCCTCGCCGAGGCGATCGTCAAGGACCTCCGCCGAGAGGTCCTCTACCGCCCGGTCGAAACAGGCGGCGCCGCACGGGCAGCCGCCCTGCTCGCCGACCTCCTGTGATTTTCCGGAAGTACGCCAAAGAGAGAAAGGAACTGAACATGACCCGCTACTTGGTCGAACGCACCTTCCCGGACGGCCTGGCGATTCCCGTCAACGACAGAGGTGCCGCGGGGTTGCTGAAGGTCGTCGACGGCAACGCCGTCCACGGCGTGAGCTGGGTGCACTCCTACGTCAGCCCGGATCACAAGACCACGTACTGCATCTACGACGGCCCCTCCCCCGAGGCCATCCGCAAGGCCGCCGAAACCAACGGGATGCCGGTGGACAACATCACCGAGGTCCACGTCCTGGACCCGTACTTCTACCACTAACCGGCCGAGTCCCGCCGTACGTCGAGGGGATACGTACGGCGGGACCCTCCGGATGAAGGATCGGTCGGCATGTCACGAGCCACGGAACTGCTCACCACCGCTGAGGAAGCCGCCACTCACCTCAGAAGCGCCGAGGCGGCGAAGTGGCTCGACCAGCTGGGTGGGATCTACAGCGAGTGCGAGTGGGCGCTGGGCTGGTTGATCGACCACGACCGGACCGACGAAGCGCTCCGGCTGGCACTCGCCCTTGTCGACTTCTGGCAGTTCGCCGACAGGATCGGCGATGGTCGCGACTGGCTCGATCATGTCCTGCTCGCTCGGAGCGTCGAGGACGCCTCGCACGCTGAGGCGCTGTTCCAGGCGGGACTGCTCGCGTTCTGGCAAGGCGACGACGCGGTAGCCCGGGATCTGCATCAACGCAGCCTCGAGATCGCCAGCCGGTTGTCCGACCCGACCGGCGTTGCGCTCGCCCGGACCGGCCTCGCCCGGATCGAACTCCGGACCGACATCGGTCGCGCCCAGGCTCTGAGTCTCGAGGCGCTCGACGCGGTCTCCAGAACCAATGACCAGCGGGGACGCTCGAACGCCCTGCATCTGCTGGGCGCCGCGGCACAGATGACCGCGGACTTTCCCGAAGCGCGCGACTGGATGCTGCGACGGCTCGAACTGGCGCACGCGATGGGCGATCTCCGGACAGTCGCCGCCGAGTCCGGCAACCTGAGCATGGTCGAGCGGCAACTCGGCAACCTCACCCGAGCCAGAGAGCTCGCCGACCACGCCCTCCAGCTGGCGGATCGGCTCGGGGACAGC
>NZ_DASRXP010000001.1:0-3140 GCF_035687465.1 Kribbella sp. | reverse complement strand
CGTGGACAAGTTCCTCGATCTGCTCGATCGGTTCGTCGCCGATCACGAGCGCCATCTGCCAACAATGATCAACGAATGCGCGACCGCGCGTTCCGAAGGGGAGAACTGATGTCCGAGTCAACCTCGCGCATCGAGCCCGAGGTGAAGCAACCGTCTTCGGGGGGCGGGGGCGCACTGACGCACCGTCAGATCATGACGGTGCTCGCCGGGCTGATGCTCGGCATGTTGCTGGCCGCACTCGACATGACGATCATGGCCTCGGCCACGAAGACCATCGCCGACCAGCTGCACGGCCAGACCATCCAGGCCTGGGTCACCACCGCCTACCTGATCACGTCGACCATCGCGACGCCGCTGTACGGCAAGCTGTCCGACATTCTGGGCCGCAAGCCCATGTACCTGACGGCGATCACGCTGTTCCTGACCGGTTCCGTGCTGTCCGGCATCGCCAACTCGATGTACGAGCTCGCCGCGTTCCGCGCGGTTCAGGGCCTCGGCGCCGGCGGCCTGATGTCGCTGGCACTCGCGATCATCGCCGACATGGTGTCGCCACGGGAACGTAGCCGCTACCAGGGCTACTTCATGGCCATCTGGGGTGTTTCCAGCGTCGCCGGCCCGGTCGTCGGCGGCTTCTTCGCCGGGGCGGGCACCTTCGCCGGCATCGACGGCTGGCGTTGGGTGTTCCTGGTGAACGTGCCGATCGGCATCATCGCGCTGATCGTCGTCGCCAAGTTCCTGAACGTGCCGCACATCAAGGTCAACCACCGCGTCGACTACTGGGGCGCCGCCGCACTCGCCGTCGCGCTCGTGCCGTTGCTGATCGTGGCCGAGCAGGGCCGCGAATGGGGCTGGGACTCCGGCAAGGCGTTCGCGATGTACGGCATCGGGGTCGTCGGGCTCATCGCGTTCGTGTTCGTGGAGCGGTTGATGGGGGACGAGGCGCTGCTGCCGCTGCGGCTGTTCCGCAGGCCGGTGTTCTCACTGTCCAACATCATCAACTTCGTGATGGGTATCGGCATGTTCGGCATGATGATGTCGCTGCCGCTCTACCTGCAGATCGTGAAGGGCGCGACGCCGACCGAGTCCGGGTTGCAGAGCCTGCCGATGACCGCCGGCATTCTGGTGGCGTCCATGGGCAGTGGCATCCTGATCTCGAAGACCGGGCGCTACAAGAGGTTCCCGATCGCCGGTCTCGCGATCGTGTCGATCTCGATGTTCCTGTTCGCGCAGATCGGCGTCGACACCTCGCTGTGGCAGATCATGCTGATCATGGCGCTCGCGGGGACGGGGCTGGGGCTGTGCATGCAGACCCTGGTCCTGGCCATCCAGAACGACGTGCCGGCCAAGGACATGGGCGTTGCGACCTCGTCGGCGACCTTCTTCCGGTCGATCGGCGGCACGGTCGGCACCGCGGTGTTCCTGTCCATCCTGTTCAGCGTGACCCTCAGCAACCTGCCGGTCTTCCCAGGCGGGGGTGGCAGGTCGATCGACCTGAACGACACGTCGTTCCTGGCGAAGCTGTCGCCCGAGCAGGCACGGCCGATCCTGGACGCGTTCGTGGCCGGCATCGACACGGTGTTCTTCGTTGGCGGGATCGTGGTCGCCATCGGGTTCGTGCTGATGTGGTTCCTCAAGGAGGTGCCGCTGTCCGACAAGTCGGGTATCCAGCGCGCCGCCGAGGACGAGGAGGCGGCCGCGGCCGCGCCGGCGGTCATGCACTGATCCGGGGGAGGTAAGGGCCCCGCACGCCACGGCGTGCGGGGCCCCGCCCTATCCGCGTGTCCAACACCCAGACCCCGCGTGTCCAACACTCACGACAGGTGAGTTGAACGTTCGCGACGGGTGAGTTGAACGTTCGCGAACCGACAACTCACCGGTCCTGAACAGGAGACTCGCGGGTTCTGAACGGGGGACTCGCGGGTGTGTGCGCGAGTCGCCGTTTCAGAACCCGCGAGTCGCGGTTTCGGGACCGGTGAGTTGTCGGTTCGGGTCAGTGCAGTTCGAGGCCGGACTCCTTGAGCCGCGCGTAGGAACGCACGATCTCTCGCTCGGCCTCGTCCCGGCCGACCCACGAGGCGCCCTCGACGCTCTTGCCTGGCTCGAGGTCCTTGTAGACCTCGAAGAAGTGCTGGATCTCCAGGCGGTGGTACTCGGCGAGGTGGTGGATGTCGCGCAGGTGCTCGGTGCGCGGGTCCGCGGCGGGGACGCACAGAACCTTGTCGTCGCCGCCCTTCTCGTCGGTCATCCGGAACATGCCGATGGCGCGCGACTTGATCAGGCAGCCGGGGAACGTCGGCTCCTGGACCAGCACCAACGCGTCCAGCGGGTCGCCGTCCTCGCCGAGGGTGTTCTCGACGTAGCCGTAGTCCGCCGGGTACTGCGTGGCCGTGAACAACGTGCGGTCCAGCCGGATGCGACCACTGGTGTGGTCCATCTCGTACTTGTTGCGCACTCCCTTGGGGATTTCGATCGTGACGTCGAACTCCACGGTTTCCTCGCTCGGATCGGCTCGTGTCTTGGTGCCATCTAGTGTGGACCACTGCTGGTTACCTTTTGGGAGGGCATGTGCCGCAGTCCGGCGATGGCGACCTATGGCCGACCGACGACGGTGACACGTCGTCGAAGTCCGCCGAGGGCGACTCGACCCATCAGATGCCGGTGCCGCCGCGGCGTCCTGACCAGCAAGAACAGCGTCAGGGGGCGAAGCCGTCCGCCGGCGGCTGGTTCGACGGCGGGAAGCCGGCCGCGGCCGCCGAGGAGCAGCCGGCGGCGACCGCTGAGCGTGACGAACCGCACGCCGATCGAGCGAGCTCCGAGCCGCTCCGGGCCGAGGAGCCGCGGACGGGGCGGGCCGAGGGCAAGCAGAAGACGGATGAGCCCCGGCTGGACGAGCAGTCGCCGGACCAGTGGTGGCAGCCGCAACAGCGGCCCGACCAGCAGAAGGCCTCCGACCAGGCGAGACAGTTCGACCCGCGACCGCAGACCGGACAGCGGAGCGAGCAGGCGGACCAGCCAACACAGGCCGACCAGCAGTGGCATGCCGAGCAGCGACGGCGCGCCGAGCAGCAGCGCCAGTCCGACCAGCGCCAGTCCGAGCAGCAACAGTCGGCCGAGCAGCGCCAGTCCGACCAACGGCAGCC